>CAZFTG010000027.1:0-21672 GCA_964522205.1 uncultured Thermoproteales archaeon | reverse complement strand
CTCGCTTTCAATAGACTTAATAGGGGCCGTAGCTCAGCTTGGGTAGAGTGCGCGGCTCGGGGCTTTAGCGAGAACCCGCGTGGTCCGGGGTTCAAATCCCCGCGGCCCCACCAGTAGGAGATGAATATTTTGTAAAAATACTTTATTTGAACTCCGTTAGTACCTTCTCCATGAATTCCTCTAAAGGTTTCAATTTATAGGCATCGGGAAAGTAGAATATTATCTCTTCTATGCCAAGATCTAGATATTTTTGAATTCTATCTACTATCTCTTCAGGTGTTCCTATGTATTGACTCTTCTTCATCGACTCGTAGGATTGCCCACCTATTCTGAAGAATTCTACCTCCTTGAACTTCCTCTTGACTTCTTCTTCGGTACTCCCCATTATTGCGAAGCCATCGTGTAATTTGATTACTTCATTATAATCTCTCCCCACTGTTCTACAGTGTTCCTTTAGTACTTCTATCTTCTTAGCATAGTATTCTGGATCCCCCCAACAATGCCACATATCGGCATGTCTAGCTACTACTCTTAGAGTTAACTTTTCACCCACTCCTCCTACTAATATTGGAGGATGAGGTTTTTGAATAGGTTTTGGATCATTTAGAGCTCCTTCTAGTCTATAGTACTTACCATTGAAGTGTACCTCATCTTCTGTCCACATTAGTTTAATAATTTGAATACTCTCTTCCAACATTCTGATCCTTTTAGCGGGTCTATAGAATTTTATTCCATAACCTTTAAATTCGTGTTCGTACCAACATGCGCCTAATCCCAGTATGACTCTGCCATTCGATATAACATCTACATTAGCCGTCATCTTAGCTAGCACTGATGGATATCGATAGAGTACACATGTTACAAGTGTGCCCAATCTCACTTTTTCAGTAAGTGTAGCTAGAGCTGTCAGTATAGTCCATGCCTCAAATACAGGTCTACCTTTGAGAGGTTTTGGTACTGTATGAAAGTGATCGAAAACCCATAATGAATCATAGCCTAACTCCTCCGCATATCTTGCCACATCTACTATCAGCTTCCATTGCTCCTGTGGAGATGCTGAAGGAGGGAGATCTAGTCTCCACCCCTGTGGCACGAATACTCCAAATTTGGGCATGGTAAGTATTAGATGACCACAAATAAATCATTTCTCATTATAGCTATATTTCGCTCTTATGGAGTTAAGAGTACGCTTATATGAGTGCTTTACACTATGAGTGATAGGCATAATTAAAGGAGCGATATGTAAGTACCTATTGATCTATCGTAGGTATTATTATGAGGAAGAAGTTCGTTAATATAGTATTTCGGTAGATGAAATACTGGAAAGCATTATTAAGCTCATCTAGGACTAATTGATGTGGTAAGCGGCAAGGGTATAGGTAAGGCGATAATACTAATAGGAATAGGAATCTTAATAGTAGGAATAACCGGTATCTTTGCAACAGGAGCCTATGGTCCTGCTAGTACGAGTTTCCTCTTCATAACCCTCTTCGTGGGGATCCCGACCATAGCCATAGGTACTATAGTATATGTGATCAGTAAGGTGATGGAGTAGAGATCTCATAAATTTAAAGAAGTTAAGTTTTTATTAGTTAATGAAATATAGAAGTGGTGCTGGGTTGGTATGCATAATAGAAAATTAGTCCTATGCATATTAGTTCTTCCAATATTACTCTCACTACCACTAACGTACGGTACTCCTAGTGGACATTCAAAAGTTCAACCCACTGATATAAGGCAACTACTGATGTCCTTAAACTATACTAAGGTATTAGAGCACGCAGAATATTTATCTAACCTAGGATCTCGCTTGACTGGTTATCCAGGTTTTTTCAGCGCTACCGAGTATATAGAGAATTATTGGAAAAGCCTGGGCTTCGAGGTAAAATTAGAGGAATTTAATGTAACTATTCCAATAGTCCACAAGTGTGAGATTACTGTAGAGGTAAATGGGAAAAAACATTTGATTAGAGCATATCCCCTATGGCCTAATCATGTAAATCCATGTCCGTATGTAAGTCCAACCGAAGGAGATGTACTAGTTTACTGTGGTAGTTGTAAATTGGAAGAAATGGAGGGTATAGATCTAAAGGAGAGATTTGTACTAGCAGAATTCCCCTGTAGATGGTACTGGAAAAATGCACTAATTTTTGGTGCTAAGGGATTCATATTCCTTGAGGGAGAATGTACACTCTCTAATACAGTACAAAAAATTCTAAACATACCACTCAATGTACCAAGGCTATACGTTAAAGGCGAGGACGCTGAACTATTGAGGAATTTGACTAGTAGAGGTCCCCTTAAAATATGGATTAATAGCTCAACCTCTTGGGAGGTAGTTCCAGTTTCAAATATTATATGTATTATTCCAGGTACTGGAGAGTATGGTAATGAGGTAATAGCAATAGGATCTTATTATGATACCTGGTCCGTAGTACCAGAACTAGCTCCAGGTGCTTACGATTCTCTAGGAATATCATTACTTCTGGAGATAGCAAGATTCTTTAAGAGTAACCCGCCTAAAAGGACGGTATGGCTCGTAGCCTTTGCGGGTCATTATCAGGGCTTATGGGGCGGGAGAGAGTTCATTGAGAATCACTTTAGCGAATTAGGTCTAAGAAAAATCAGAATGATGATCTCAATAGAGCTCTCTGGCGATAGTGATACTGTGGCTATATATCCCTATGGTAATACTTATGGATTCGAGCTATTAGTAAATACCCTACACTTTAAGTACCCCTGGTATCGTGAAGTAGCTAATTGGGTTAAGGACTTAGAAAGGGCATTCAATGAGAAGTTCGACATTATAGAAGGAATACAGCAAACCTACCCTTCATGGATAATGACCTCACCACCCATAGAACCTACTCTAAGATGCTTCGAAGCAGAGATATTCACTGAAGCATGCTATGGAGGAGGAGTAGGAATAATAGCTACTAATAGTTTTAAGGCCTACAAGTGTACACCTTTTGATACCATTGATAAAGTGGATTTAGAGAAGCTTCGTAAACAAGTAATATCCATAGGATATCTACTATTCCAACTCGTAAACCTCCCACCGAGTTCACTTAGTAATGTGTATCCCTCCAGAATAAGAGAGGAATCAGGTATTATAAATCTAGTCGTACAACTCTCTAGATATAATAGAAGTATAGACTGGTTCTCTAACTTCACTCACCCTAATGCAATAATGTTAATATCTATATCGGGAATGCAGAACCCAGAGCTTGAAATGAGACTTGGGCTTGGACTAGCACCCGTACAACAGGCTTTCTACCAGGGAATTGTAGTTCCAGGAACTACAATAGGACTATTCGTTACGGGAGAAATAGCTCCTGGTGCTAAGATGACACGACAAGTAACACCTGTTGGTATATCAATAATCGCTAAACCAGATAAGACAGGAAAAGTTATTATAAAGGGCGTTAAGCCACTTGCGGCTGTCGACGCACAGGCCTATGTAATTGATCCCAAAACAGGTGATATTTTGTACGCTACGGATAGTGGTCCCTTTGGAACAGCTAAGTTCAGGATAGGAAGGTTAATGGGAGTTGTTGGTGCTCCTGCTGCTCAAGCTCCGTTAGTTACTCCAGTAGCGGGAGGAATTCGGGCGATTGGGGGGGCAGGTGCTGGTGTAAGGGCATTTGCACCAAGATCTCACCCTGCTTTTCGTTATGTACCCGTATTTAAGGCGACTGGAGTAGCGATAATAGGACTTAGTGATATTATAGGAATTACTGGAGTACCTCAGATAACAATAGAGCCGTATAATTTCCTAGCCCATGACTGGCTAGTCTGGAGAGATACATTATCGGGTACGACAGATTTCATGGCCTTTGTACCATCTAAGAGTATTATTGAAATAGTACTCAGAGGAGAAGGGGGGCGCATAGTAGGAGTACTGAACAATGCCAGCGAAATATATCCTGAAGGATACGGTTACAGCATAAGATCTCACAAGACACTCATTTTAAGTATGATAGATGTTGTAAAATGTACATATACTCTAACTCTACATAGAGCCAGTTCCTTAGCTGGTAGGATGACTACAGATCCTCGATTAATGGTATATCTCGAAAAGGCTAAGGAATCGTATAGACATCTTGTTAAAGCTCTTGAGGAAAAGAAATGGAGCTATGCATATGGCTACGCTCTATCCACATGGATTTATGCTCATAAACTATACTCCTCCTCCCTGAACCTGCTCTATCAAACTGCAATAACAGCTGCTATATTTCTAGGCCTCTCAATACCATTTGCCTTCCTTCTACAGAGGGTAACTACAGCTTTTACTGAGAAAAAGGGAATACTGGTTATGATAGGAATATTGGTGGCCCTAAATGTGTTTCTCTCGTTATTCCATCCCGGATATATAATATCATCTAATGTAATTATGATAGTGCTAGGAACCTGTGTCTTATTATTCGACTTATTATTCATATTTATAGCATTAAATGAGCTTAATGATATCTTCAAGAGCATACGCCGTTCACTTCTAGGCCCATACATGGAGACCCTCAGAACAAGTGGAACCATGACCGCTGGTATATCATTAGGTATAAGGAATATTAGGAGGAGAAAACTAAGATCTTTACTACTACTCTTATCCTTTACCTTTGTAGTCATGGCTATGACCGCTTTTACTTCAACAGCAGTTGGTATAGCTACAATTCCAGTACCACTAAATGTCAAAGAAAAAACCTATACAGGAGTACTACTGAAAAGACCTATACCAGCTCTTCGTAATCCTATACTTCCACTCTCTGAACAACTCATGTTAGGGGTAAAGGGATTTGACTTTAAGGGTCTAGACCTTAAGATACATCCAAGAGCCTGGATATACCCGCCTGGCGAGGGTCTACTTATAGGAAAGCGTCAGATAAAGGCACTATTAGCGGTATCAGCAGAGGAAAAAGAAATGTTTAAGGAGGAATATGTGATTAAGGGTAAATGGTTTGATAGGGATGATGTATTCAAGATAATAATTAGTGAGAGCCTACGCAAAGCCCTCTCCGAGGATCTGAAAGAGGAAATAGAGCCTGGTTCTAGGATTAAAATATGGAATCAAGAATTCACGATTAAGGGAATAATCATGGATGAAGCTTTATCTGGAATAGTCGATATAGATCAAAAAGAGATCCTCCCGGCTAGCTTGGAGGAAGCTCAGCTGAGAGGCGCGGAGGCATACCTATCTCCATTTCAAATAATTATAGTACCCTACAAGTTTGCTATGGAATACTTTAATGTACAGCCCAATGTAATCTCTATTAAAATACGTGGAATACCAGAAGACATATACAGATTCTCTGAAAACCTAGCATTGGCACTTCCATTCGATCCGTATTACGGTTTTAGTGAGAGGACAGCTTATGGTGAGGAAGTATATAGGTCTAATAGACTGGCAATTAGGGAACGTTATGTTGTTAGTGGTGGAGAGAATATAGTTATACCACTAGTGATATCCTCACTTACACTACTCTCGGTAACCTTAGGTATGGTATATGAGAGGGTTAGAGAGATAGGGATACTCAGTTCGCTTGGAATCTCACCCAGTAGTATAAGGGACATCTTTATCTCAGAAGTGATGATAATGTCTTTCCTGGGGAGCTACCTAGGATATACCATTGGTACTTCCCTTATAAGTCTACTCTGGATCTCTGGTCTCTATCCTAAGGGACTTTATCCTAACATCTCATCAACGGCGATGGTAATAACTATAGGTACATTCTTACTCATAGCCGCTTTATCCACAATCTATCCCTTCAGTAAGGCGTCGAGACTTGTTACTCCTACTATAATGAGAAAATGGAGTCCCCCTACTAGACCCAGAGCGGGAAGATGGAGTATACCTCTACCATTTACTGCCACCTACTACGAATCATATGGAGTTTTAGAGTTTCTGAGAGAATACTTTGAATTACACTCAAAAGAGAGGATAGGACTGTTCACCTTAATAGAACCTCCAAAGTATACTGAAGACGAGGATAAAAGGATACTCAGCTTTAGAATGCATGTCGCTCCCTTTGATCAAGGAATATACCAAAAATTAAACATTATGTGTATGAGGCTTAGAAAAGATCTATACCAATTCGGCGTACTGATAGAGAGAGAAATGGGAGTAGAACAGATATGGACTACTACGAATAGACGTTTAATGGATAATATTAGAAAGCAGTTCCTTGTCTGGAGAAGTCTAAATCCAAAGGAGAAAGAAGTCTACATTAGGAGGTTCAGAGGATGGCTAGAGTCGAGAAAGAAACAGTCTTAACGTGGAGAGTAATAGGTATACTCCTATTCATAATCTTCGTAATACAACCAGCAGTAGTATATAATTGGCTGGTTAGTGGTCTATGGGGTCTACCCATAGGTACTTGGATGGTAATCCTATTGTGGTGTGGGTTAACTAGGTTAATAGGTGGAGAACTCACTAAGAAGGAATTGTTTACAGTTAGAATTTTTGAGAGTACTGGTATAATGTCCTCAGGCTATCTATTCGCATATTTGCTCAGAAATCAGTACTTTGCCAACTCTGAAATAGCTATTTTGTTCGGTGTACAGAAACATATTCCAGGATTTTTCGCTCCACTTGGAGAAGCAGCTGAGCTCTCAATGAGACTCAGAACATTCCTACTTCCAGTATGGATACAACCCATACTGGTAAATGTAATACTCCCCATAGCTGCTGTACTTGCTATGGATCTAACATTAGGCCTACTCTCCTATGAAATGTATGGTGTAGAAGAGAAGTTAGAATTCCCCTATGCAAGCTGGGACGCAGCGACTATTGAAGTTCTCATAAGTAGAGAGCCTATTAGGTATAGAGCTCTTATAATATCCATTATAGCTGGTGTAGTATACGCAATGATTACATATGGGTTTGCTACGATAGGTCTTGCACCTAGAGTACTATACGATTTAACATATATTATAGAGAATAGCTTTCCAGGTGCGTGCTTCGCTATTTCAACCGATGCTCTAATGTATATGCCAGGATTAATATTGCCACTAAAAGTCACTCTATTACAATTGATAGGGTCAATTAGTCTCTATATGATCGGTAATCATATAATTACTATCAAAAATATGTGGCCTCCCGAGTGTACGTATAAGCCGGGTCTCGGAATTCTATGGAACTTTAATAGTTCCACCTTATACTTCTGGAATAGCTTTGCTCTGGGATGGGGGCTAGTAGCCTCTATACTACCACTAATAGTCCACTATAAACTATTTGTAAGATCTCTAAAAAGGATAACTACCATGATTAGGACACAAGGGAGAGGAGGACCTATAAGGGTTCTGATCTTAGTCTACGTACTGTTCGTGATAATGGTGGTAGCTCTGATAAGTATTCTCACTAAAGGATTCCCTATACCAATATTACTCTTCTTCCTAGTAGGCATGTCCTTCCTAATGACAATGCTTCAAACACACTCGGCCGGTATATCCATAGGGTTCACAGTACCATACCTTAGAGAGGCTATGATATTCTATAGCGGTTATAGAAATATGGATATTTGGTTTATCCCCAGTAATATCATGGTATCTCAAGGAGGATCGAATATAGCTCAACAGCTTAGGATAGCAGACATTCTCGGAGTTAGTAGGAGTGAGTACATTAAGGTATACGTATTGACGATACTACTAGGATTACTAGGTAGTTTTATATCTGTATCGCTTTTTTGGAGTGCTGCCGAAATACCAGGTCATGCATATCCCTATACTATTACTGGTTGGCCTGTGGAGGCTATGAACTTCTGGATGTGGCAGAAATGGCTATGGACTGGTTATCTATTTAGAGAGGAATGGATTAAACTTGGAGCTGTACTTTCAGCAGTAACCTACGCTATTGGTGAATTCGTCTTTCACTACCCCTCTATGCCAGTGGCTATGATGATAGGAATGTTACTACCACCCTATAATATTCTTGGAATGTTTATAGGCTCTCTACTAAGTGCTCTTATATCCAGATATGTGAAAGCATGGGATAGGATTAAAGGATATGTCTTTATGGGCTTTATAATAGGTGATGGCTCAGTTTCGACTATAATACAGGTACTGACATTAATAGGGAAAGCCATTTGGTTGAAACCGTATTGAACATCTCTCAAGTCGATCTATACTAAAGCACCAGAGTAATACCCATATATATACTTTTCGCAAAGGTTTTTAAGTGATAAGACTTACTACTCTCTGAGTGAAATTTATGAGTGAAAAACCTGAAGTGGAGGTTAAGCCTAGTGTATTAACACCCAAAATGTGGACAGTAGCTATAATAGTAGCGATACTCATGGGGTTAGTGTGCGTATGCGTTACGCCCTTTGCCCCATTCTGGGCATGGACAACAGTGTTTTCTTCATTTACAGGACCCCTACTAATATTATACGTCTGGATGCTACTAGCTAAAGCCTCTCCTACTTTCAGAAAGATCAGCCCGCAACAACTCACTATAATCTATGCAGCCGCTTCTCTAGGTGTATGCTTTACGTACAGCGTCTGTCCATATGCTATACTTCACAATGCTATTACACTCCGTATCTGGCCCCCCATGCCCTATGCGAGACCCGAAAACCTTTCGTTTATCTTCGGTCCACCTAAGGAGTATGTTGAACCTATGTTGACTGGAGCTCCATGTCCATGGAATCTATGGGCTCCTACAGTGGGCTGGTGGATAATATACACGATCTTCTGGACGCTGTTCTTTGTCGGATGGTTCGCATTAGTACACGAGAGATGGATAGAGGTAGAGAGACTGCCCTTCCCATTCCTACCTACGGCTACAGTACCTATAGAAATCATAACAGGAGGAGGAGAGGAGAAAGCTCTCTCTACTAAGTTTAAGATGTTCCTACTGGGCTCGATAATAGGACTAATATTCATGATACCGATGATAGGGCACTATCTATACCCACCGATCCCAGATATCTATGGATGGGCAAAATCTCCCTATCATGGATGGTGGCATGGATGCATGAACCTAGCTAGAGTGCCCGGGACCGAAGTATTCCCAGTATGGGCACACCTAGTAGTAAACCCGATGACCTGGGCATTATGCTATCTACTTCCTCTTGACATACTCTTCTCTACATGGTTTGGTGCTGCTGTTATCTTCCTGCTACCCTCGTACCTAGCGTATCTAGCTGGCGCCTATCCAGGTCTAGAGAAAACTGGTTGGAGACCAGGGCCACTAGGATCGAAACCACCCTTCAAATGGACTCCAGTGTGGATGGGAATGTTCTGGGGAGTTCTACTGATATGGTTCATTCTAAATGCAGGATATATAAGGAGAACCTTTACCACTAAGATTACTCCAGAGGATCGTAAAAGAGCACTACCATTCGTAGTATGCTGGGTGTTAATAATTGTATCGACGCTCGTGATACTTGGCCTTATCACGGTAGCTGGAGCCCCCTTTATCTCAGCCATAGCCATAGTATTCACAATGTGGTTACAGTACTTCTCAGGAGCCAGAGCCTATGGATATGCAGGTCTACCTGGTAATGCATGGTTCTGTCCTATAGACTGGTGGTACCTACCCTACATCACTAAGTATACTGTGGGTATTCCTCCATATGCTATGACTCCGGAGGAGGAAAAGGCATTTGCCGCTGGAGTAGGTATGGATTATGTCACGGCGATGAATTTAGGTAATAGGTACACTGCTAACATCCTAGGTGATATAAACACACTCTACGGTGTAGCCTTCGCTATACCTACATGCTATGCATTAGCACGTGAGACAGGTACTCATCCTCTCGATGTCACCAAGGTTATGATTGTAGCAGGCATAATCTCTGCTATCATAGGATGGACCATGGCTGTACAGCTTGGCTATTCACTAGGCGTACACAATACTCCAATGAAACGTTTCGATGCATGGTGGGGCGGCGCCTTTCTAGGCGCCAGAGGGTGGACAGGAAGACCTGCTGAAGAGCCTTGGATACCCTACGCCATAGCAGGAGTAATATTTGCATGCATACTTGGCTACCTAAAGATGACCTATGCTAGATGGCCTCTAGATCCTATAGGAGTGGCCTTAGGAATAAACAACGCTGCAGCCTCGTACTTCATACCAGCACTTATCGCTTGGATAATTAAGCTCATAGTATTAAGAGTAGGAGGAACCAAAGTATATGAAGACTATACAGTACCCCTAGCGGCAGGATTCGTAGTAGGCTACTTCATAATGGCTATGATGGGGCCTATCATAGGCGCTATAAAGTTTGCAGTAGGAGCTTAAAAATACTTTTTTACACATTTTATGTAAATAATTCCTCGATTAATTTATCTAATCCTCCCGTATTGTTCATTATATTCCTTAGGGACTCGGTAAGAGTCATTATTTTAGATAGAAGAGAATTACTTATGATTCCTCTTTTTTCGAGTTCATGTAGTTCATCTGTGTCTATAATTCTAGCATTTCCTTTGAGTGTACTTACTAGATCTACCTTTAAATCCATACACCATAGTCCTCTTTCTGAATATATTTCAACTGGAGTGTTTATGTTTATGTATACCCCTTTAAGTACACCGTTCTTATTATAGTATGAATGTACTATGTAAGGTTTACCTATTTGAACATAAGTTAATGCGTAGTCTCCTATCTCTTTCTTAATATTCAATCCATCATAAACTCCTCTACCTCTAATGTTTCTCCTAATAACAAAAGTGTAATTATCATAGTCTAGATTTTCTATAGTTCCTAGGATGATGATTTTTCCTTTGTCCACATCTTCCTGTATTAGTTCTATTTTCTTCCTCTTCTTAAACATCTTTTTCAAAAAGAAAGGTATGTACAGGGATTTTATACTCCTAAGTATATCAGGGTTCCTTTCTACAATATACTCCACGAATTCGATTATCCCTTGTAGTCTTCTCTCAGCTATGGACTTCATATGGTGGTGATGTGGAGCTGTAGGTAGTACTTGACTTCGAATTTGATCAAGCCTCTCCTTTACCTCTAATGGAAATATTATTTCTACTATTTTTTCACCCTCACGAAGAAGTGAGGGAGCACTGCATTTATCCGCTAGCTTTTTCAACTCTTTAAGTGTTTTCCTTATATTCTCGTAGTCGCTTAATATGCTCTTCATATCAGCATAATTGGCACTACTCCTCCACTTTATACCCCATCCTTCTAGTTTCAAAAGAGAGGATATTTGTACGAGTTTTGACCTCTTATCCATGCTTATAAATTTACTAAAAGTTAGTCTAGCTCCCTTTACTAACCTCATATACTTGCCTGATAGGACTAGATTCGGTGAGAGAAGGGGTTCTCCTCTTAGAGAAGGCCTGAGTACACATACTACTATCTCTTCTCCAGGCTCGACCTTTACAGAGTGTTCCAGTGGGAGTTTCCCTATAGCTTCCCCTATGTCTACTATAGCCATGCCATCCCTAAACTCTACTACTCTCCCTTTATAGATAGAGTATAGGCTCGGTCTAAATTTCTTAACTACTATATGGTGGAGCTCAGACTCAAAGATACTTACTACCGTATCAGTAGCCGTAGGTTCGCCTATGATTACTATACCCTTTTTGTCATCTCTATCCTTTATCGTAACAGAAGGAGGGAGAAAAAGAGGGGTTGCTATTTCAAATCTTTCCATTATAGGCTCTGTGGGCTGGGTTATCTCTATCCCTTTATCCCTAAGTATCTTTGTTATAGCTGTAGCGTAAATGCCCCTTACTCTAGCTAGAAGCTGCATCAGATTAATCCCTTACCTGTTCAAGCAATGTTACTGCTTGCCATATAGATGTCCTCGCAAAGAGTGGCATATTGGGATCTTGGGATACTTCTTCAAGTATACTTATAGCATTAGCCGCTCTAAGTCCAGCTGTCAAAGTCTTTCTCATCAATACTTCTATTGCCTGAGAGGCCGCCCTCCTTATATTCCTGGGTACACCAGTATCCTCTGCTACTCTCTGGAGTATTGCTATAGCCTGACTTATACATACTTCCTTATCCGTAGCCATCACTTCCACCACCTCTCCTAAAACTACTCCTAGTGCAATTGTACAAATAATGATATTAACTTTTACGCTTTTATTGATTGAGTATCTATGGAGAGTGAACCTATAGGCCGAAAGTTGATCATCAGACCAGCTACGGAGAAGGATTTAAGAGAAGTTTACCGGATAGAAAAGGCTTCCTTTCCTGATTACTATCCCTATGGCCTACTTTTAACATACCTACATATAGCTAGAGACTTATTCCTAGTAGCATTACTTAATGATATAATCGTAGGCTATGTTATTGGAGTAATTAGACGTAATCGAATAGGCCATGTGGTTAATATAGCAGTTGACTCACAGTTTAGGAGAAAGGGAATAGGTACAGAGCTCATGAAGAAACTCATTGAGTTATTTAAGAATAGAGAAGTGGAACTCGTAAGATTAGAAGTACGTATTAGTAACATCCCTGCTAGGAAGCTCTATGAGAAGCTGGGTTTTACTAATGAGTATATAATCCCGAACTATTACATAGATGGGGAAGCATGCCTAGTAATGGTGAAGAGGCTTGAGTGTGAATATTCTCCCAGGAGGAAACCTAGTCTGGGGCGAACTACCAGAGGGGTGTAAGTACTGCATGAGAGGGGGTAAGTTAGTGTTGTTCATAACTGGACTATGTCCTGTTAGATGCTATTACTGCCCAGTAAGTAGGGAGAAGCTAGGTAAGGATGTCATTTTCGCTAATGAGAGACCTATAAGTAGTTCCGAGGAGGCTATAGAGGAGGCTATACTCATGGATGCTATGGGATTAGGAGTGACTGGTGGTGAACCCCTAGTAGTATCAGATAGGGTAGTGAAGTATGTAAGGGAATTTAAAGAGAACTTTGGTAATACCTTCCACATACACCTCTATACCTCGGGAGTGAACCTAAACTATAATATTCTCATGAAGTTGGTGAGAGCGGGATTAGACGAAATTAGAGTGCATCTGACTCCTTATACTGATATCGAAAATATCTCTAGGCTCTCGAAGATCTCACCTGTAGATTTTGGTATAGAGATTCCTGCTATACCAGGAGAGGAGAATAGAGTACTTGATATTATGGAGTATCTGGAGAAGAGGGGAGATATAGACTTCTATAATATAAATCAAATGGAGTTTTCGGAGAGTAATGCTACAGCTTTAATCTTAAGAGGGTTTGAACTAGAAGAGGGAGAAGTTACAGCTGTTAAGGGTAGCATAGATACTGCCAAGAAAATTCTTCAGCAAGCTATTGAAATGGGTATAGACTCCAATATCCATGTGTGCACTGTACTTTATAAGGATAGAGTACAGACAGGACTTAGACTCTACAGACGAGCAATAAACACAGCGAGACCCCACGAGTTCGTTAAGGATAATGGACTGATAGCTAAAGTGAGACTTGAAGATCCAAAAGAGTTCGTAGACTTGATTAAGGTGTATGGTACTAGAAACGAGGTACATGTAGAACTACTTGAACGCATCAGAGAGAGTAGAGCTTTCCTCGTGGAAGAACTACCTACTCATAAGAGGGTTATGGTGGAAAAAATTCCAATATGCTAATCTAACTAAGCCTGATTACCTATCCTAACCTCTAACTGTACTGTTGCAATTACCACTACTTCTGTCTTGTACAGTTCTGTACCTACCTTCTCTGCCTCAAGAGACACTGCCTTGTAGACCGTGGTGTATGGATACCTCACATATCCATACTCGTTAACACGTAGGATCTCTACCACTGTTGCATTTAGTGCAGACGCTATGAGCTGTGCTTTCTTGTAAGCTTTCTGTACTGCTATATATAATGCCTCTTCATAAGCACTTTCGAAGACCTCCTTTGGTACAGTGAAGGCTATACTCACTCTGTCAGCTCCTGCTTCTACTGCCAGATCTATAGCTTTAGCTGCTATCTCCTTATCCTCTACCTCTACGGCTATGGTATGCTGAGCTCTGTACCCTACTAGCCTTGGAGGTTTATAATCATAGTCATAGCATGGAGTAAGACTGTACGAGACAGTATATACCTCTTCTTTCGGGATGCCTAGTGATACTAGTGCTGATACTATGCTGTTCATCTCCTTGGCCACCTCCATTACAGCTTCGCTAGCTCTAATGGCCTCTACCATACTTACAATCGTTATTCTAAAGATTCTACCCTCTAGTTCTACTGTATGAGACCCTCTCACAGTTACTATAGCACTAACCTTTGTAACATTTGAGCTATTGTTTATGGGTGATGTGAATAGTAGTGTTATTAATCCATCACCTTTATCTACGATCTTACCCTCCACAGGTGGTATGAACCCTTCGAATATTATAGTCGGTTCATTGTATCTTCTGGAACTCGTATGCAGTAGTTCTATGTGTCCCCATACTACTGCTAATACTACTATTATCACTATCGATATTATCTTTTTCATATTTTCTCAATGTACTCATGTTCATAGATTTATAATTTTTTCTATGTTCTACTCTTTGAACAGTATATAATGAAACTAATCTATATTAATCTTCACTACATACTAATTAGCGAATTTATTAGGTACTTCCCTTCTCCATCAGGATTTTTCTCTCCTCTTCTCTTCTACTAAGTATACTACACTATACACCATGTCAATTATGATTCCTAGTAATAGTAGTATAACTATTAGTTGTAGATCGAGAGAGACTTTTATGCCTACTCTACCCATAGTTATTTCTCTCTCCACTGATCCTAGGGATAGAGGATCTCCTAAACCGAACATCCATAGGATTAGAAATGCTATTATACACTTTGTAGTTATGATTAGGGCAGTTCTTAAAATATCCCTCTCTTCAAGCATTAGACTAGCTATCTGAAGTGCTATTAGTACTATTCCTAGAAAACAGAATAGGTATACTATTTCTTCAATTTTCATCCCAAAGAGCTTTCTGGATATGAAATCTAAGTCCACTATCCTGTGTACAGCAGGTACTACAAATGTTAAAATTGCTATTGGAAGAACTATCAGGAGGAGACATGTGATCACTATTGATATAATAGTCGATAATCTACCCATATATCATCACTCTCATCTTCATAGTTATAGTGAGACTGAGTAAATCCAACATAGTGTAGCGAAGTATTGTGATTAATTTCGACCTCTCCAACTGTCTTACACTACTCATATTCATTGTAACCTGTAGATCTATTGTATCCTCCTCACCAAAGTCCAATAGTACTTCTTTCTCGTCTTCAGCTATTACTCTATTCCCATCTAAAACCTCGAACTTTAGTCCTAGCCTAATAGGAAGAGGGTTATAACTCTTTACTGGTATAGTTGCTCTTATCTTAACGACTCCCTTCGCTCTATCGAATTCTATATCAAATCCCCTATAGACCGTGTAGTTTAATACGGATATGATAGTAGTCATGAATCCTAATACAAACATAAATAGAAGTAGAAGGGATATGAAGATTATTATAACTGATGTAGTTTTAATTATCGTAGATACCTTAACCATAATTATCTCTTACCGTACTTATATTTAACTTCTATGCAAACTTATATCTATAAAATTATAAATAACTGGATCTACACGAACCTTCTCCTCTTTTCACATATATTTCAGAGCTTCATGGAAGATTACATTGGTACAGTATCACTAAGCATGAGTCTAGAAACACTTTTATTTGGACATAGGAAGACTTAATAACAAGCCTACTTGAGTTTTTACAGTGGTATCATGGGTAAGGTAAGGCCTGCTTTCATCAAACGTACTGCTAGAAAACTACTAGAAGAATATCCAGATGCTTTCACTACAGACTTTGAACACAATAAGAGAATGGTAATGCAGTTGACAGATATAACTTCGAAAAGAGTACGTAACAGAGTGGCAGGTTATGTTACCAGGTTAGTTAAGATAAAAATGAAAAGAGAGAGTATGAAAGAGGCTGAGGAGTAGGATTATCTCTCACAGAGAGTCTTATCACTTAATGTCCTCTAGTACATACTGTCTAATTATTCTTAAAAATAGAAGTAAAGTCAATGTTCTTATATATCGTGTAGAGCTACATCTAGGAATTCTAGCTATAGCCGTATATTCTATTTAAAAATGTACTATAAACTTTATTTAATAAACCCAGTAAAATTAAGAAGGTGATTTAAATGCCAACTGGCGAAAAAGTACTACCACTAGCTCCCTTCGAGAGAATACTGAGAAATGCCGGAGCTGAGAGAGTAAGTGAAGATGCAGCTGCAGCCCTTCGCGAACTTATAGAAAACTTAGCAAGTAAAATAGCTGAAGAGTCAGTAGCAGCAATGCGTCATGCTAAACGCAAGACTGTAAAGAGAAAGGATATAGAATACGCTAAGGGAAAACTAGAGGACATAGTAAAAGCACTAAGTGAATAGTACTTAACGTTAAGAAAAAATACACTATATCATTTTTCTCTCCTACCTCATATTATTGAAATGCAAGCTAAACCTATAATAACGGGCCCGCCGGGACTCGAACCCGGGACCTACGGCTTTCCACGTAATTCCGCAGGCCGTCGCGCTATCCAAGCTACGCTACGGGCCCCTCAATGATATCATTAACCCGTACATAATAGTTTTTACTGTCAGATAGTGCTAATTCAGAGGCCAACTAAGTAATTACGAGATCCTACGAGGAAAACTTTTTCTCTTCCTAAGTTTAATAAATTACCGGATGATTAGTCAGAGTTAATCTGAGGGAGCCGATGATGTGAAGGCATTAGGATGACACCATAGCGGCGGTCGTCTAGCCTGGACTAGGACTCCGGCCCCCCGAGCCGGTGATCCCGGGTTCAAATCCCGGCCGCCGCACTATTATAAGTAAGAGAATTATTTAATAACAGGATCATCCTTTGTATTCTCTATAGTATTTTAAAATAATATCTCATAGAGATCCTAATGAATAAATCTATGAATAAAGGACTCTCTCGAATGTGACTATACTGATAACAATAGAGATTAGTGACAATATTCTAATATGTTTAAAAGAGCAGTGGAAAGCATCATAAATTTCAGAGAACTCATGGTATGAGAAGAGGACAATAGAGAGGTTATATGGGCACAGGAACCAACTTTGACACTACTGGAGATCTTATTAGTATAAATATTTGCTGTTTCATGCTTACTACTTTATAGCTACTTATGAATGAACTCTCTCATGAATGTTATTAGACTAAGGGTAGGGATTTTACAGAATATCCTAATAATATAGTCAATTACAATATACTATATGATATTCCTAAACTCGCTACCGTATTTGGAGAAGTCTATATACCTTACCAATAGACTTGAAAGAGTTGATATTCCATCTCTTTCGATACCATTGAAGTACTATCACGTACTCATTAGGGCTTTATATCTAGATGGTATAATAGGCATTAACCATGCCGAAAGACTTCTAGCTCTAAAGAGAGACTTAGATGTACTGTGTAATGACACTCTTAATTTAAGAGTGCTAGAGGCAATTTCACCAGAAGTAGTATGTGACATTATATATCTACTAAGAGGATATTTCTTCGGTAGAGGGGGAGAGATACTTCCAATAATACCTTCTATACCCAACACTTCGCTTGTTTCTCTACTCTCTTTAAGTCCTGAAGAAGAAAAAATCGATCTGATAATAGACTGTAGATTTTTACCTGGAAAGTACGGAGTACCCTTTAATACGGAGTTATTACATATGATCCTAAGTATATTACGATCAAGGTTTAAAGTACACCTAGTAGTAGATGATATAAGTATCATAAACGATGAAATTGTAATCTCCCCTATAACAGATAAATGGAATGTTACTGCATTTAGGGATAAGTTACGTGAAATGGTGCATGTGAGTGGGGGCAGTCAGCTAAGGATAGTGAATACACGTCTTGAAATAATGAATTTGAATATCGAATGGCTAAGAGATGATGTCTCAAAGATCATATACAGACCACCAGAAGAGCTAAATTACTTAGAATTGGCTTTTCCTCAGTACCACTCTCAAGCTCTTGATATTCTCGACGAGTTGTGGGCATCAACCTTTGCTATCGAAAGACTCCTTATAGAGAAGATACGTGATGATATCGGTGACATAGCACTAGAGGTATACTACAAGCTCTTAAGATATGACTTTATAAGGAGAATACCATCCTCTAGCGGCTATGTAGTGGTACCCTCTAACAAAGGTCTTAGAGCTCTACTACACGTAAAGGGGAAATCGAGTGAAAAGAAGTAGTACTATAAATTAGTGTGGAAACAAGCATTCTCTTCAGTTTAATTTAGAATCTATTCCTCCGGTACTTCATCCCACGAAATTATGCTATGGGTAAATTCCTCATTATCCTTTATACCTCTTTTAATCTCGGTCACATGTGCGTATTGAGCTCCTATACTCTCTAGAATATACTGGAGTGCTCTCTCAGGCTCTGATCTAGTCCCGCAAATGTAGATATCAATAGCAGCATATCCCTCTTCAGGCCACGTGTGGATGGATAAATGCGATCCTGATACTACGATCATTCCACTCACTCCAGTGGGGGAGAACTTGTAGAAGTGTACTACTCTTATATCCATCTTTCCTACCTTAGCCGCAACTGTAAGTATCTCTCTTAGCTTATCACTATCACCTAAAATCTTCGGATCGCAACCGGAGGCCTCTATAATGTAATGATATCCTATAGTATTCACTTTAGCCATATTCCTATTTCATATACTGTTTATTTAAGCTTTGACCCTTCAATATGAAAACGAACAGTGTTTATATTGCTGTCTCTAGCTAAGTTAGCGTACAGAGCCTTATCTTCTGATGTTAAATGTAGGTAGTTAGTTATGGATGGAGCACTCAGTAGCTCGCTTCTTCAGTTAAGTTCGATAAGATAGTAGTATATTGTTATAATTTGTTGATATATCACTATAATCTTTATAATAAAATTTTTAAAGAAAATTATTATATAAACATTTCTTCTATTCCAACTGATACCTATGTTAAATTCTCTGCCATAATAAATATATAGAAGCGCTATACAGAAAACCTGGTGGAAGATATGGCTGAGGTGGCACAGCTAGGAGGGACTCCAGTACTAATACTAAAAGAGGGGACAACTCGTAAGACCGGAAAAGAGGCTAAAAGACTCAACATAATGGTGGCTAGAATAATTGCTGAATCCGTAAGGACGACTCTAGGTCCTAAAGGCATGGATAAAATGCTGATAGATAGTCTTGGAGATGTGACAGTAAGCAATGATGGTGCTACTATCCTAGATGAAATGGATGTCCAACATCCAATAGCAAAACTACTAGTTGAAGTAGCAAAAGCTCAGGATGATGAAGTAGGAGATGGTACTACTACAGCTGTAGTACTAGCTGGAGAATTACTTAAAGAAGCGGAAGCTCTTCTCCTAAAGAATATACACCCAACAGTCATAGTGAGCGGTTATAAAGAAGCCCTTGAGAAAGCTAATGAAGTCCTAAGAAATATGGCTATAAAAGTAGATCTAGATGATATAGAGACTCTAAAGAAAGTTGCTGCAACAGCTATGCATGGTAAAATGGTGACAGGTGTAAGAGACTACTTCGCTGATATCGCTGTCAAAGCCGTTAAACAGATAGCTGAGAAGAGAGGAGAAGAATGGATAGCCGATATAGACTATGTCCAGCTTACTAAACGTCAGGGTGGTAGCCTATTCGATACCCAACTAGTCTATGGAATTATTATAGACAAAGAAGTAGTACATCCAGGAATGCCCAGAAGGATAGAGAATGCTAAAATAGCTCTTCTTAACTGTCCACTAGAAGTAGAGAAGACAGAGATAGATGCCGAGATAAGGATAAGCGATCCCTCCCAAATGATGGCCTTCATAGAGGAGGAGGAACGCCTACTTAAAGAGATGGTGGAGAAGATTAAGGCAACAGGAGCTAACGTAGTATTCGTACAGAAGGGTATAGATGATATGGCTCAACACTACCTAGCCAAGATGGGCATATTAGCAGTTAGAAGAGTAAAGAAATCAGATATGGAGAAACTAGCAAGAGCTACAGGAGCAAAGATAGTTACTAAGGTAGAAGATCTTACAGAGAAGGACCTAGGCTTTGCTAAGTTAGTTGAGGAGAGGAAGATTGGAGATGAGAAGATGGTATTCGTAGAGGGTTGTAAGGATCCTAGAGCTGTAAGCATACTGATAAGAGGAGGAATGGAGAAGGTTGTAGACGAGGCAGAAAGGTCACTCACAGACGCTCTCAGTGTCGTCGCAGATGTAGTAGAAGAGCCATACATACTACCTGGTGGTGGTGCACCAGAGGCGGAAGTAGCTAAAGCACTACGCGAGTATGCTCCCAAAGCTGGTGGAAGGAGACAACTAGCCATTGAGGCCTTCGCTAAGGCTGTGGAGAGCATACCTAGAGCTTTAGCAGAAAATGCAGGTCTAGATCCAATAGATATAATAGCTGAATTGAGAGCAGCTCATGATAAGGGAGAGAAGAACATGGGAATAGATGTCTTTGAAGGCAAAGTAGTAAACATGCTAGAAAGAGATGTAGTAGAGCCACTAGCAGTTAAACTCCACGCTCTAAAGACGGCTACGGAAGCTGCTACAATGATACTTAGAATAGATGATATAATAGCCGCTTCTAAGCTAGAGGAAGAGGAAAAGAAGGAGAAGAAGGAGGAAGAGGAAGAAGAGAAAACAGAGTTCTAAATTAACACAGTTTTTGGGTTTAACTATTTAATCCCTTTTTCCATCATAATGATTATGACAGATACCAATGAGAAAAATACAAGGAGAATCATAACTCTACTAACCGATTTCGGTTTAAGAGATCCTTATGTAGCTAGCATGAAAGGTGTCATATACTCAATTAATCCGAAAGCTTTAGTGGTAGATATATCCCACGATATAGAGGGCTTTGATATCTATGAGGGAGCTTTTGTACTCGCCTGTGCTTTTAAATATTTTCCTAAAGAGACTATACATATAGTGGTAGTTGATCCGGGAGTTGGTACAGAGCGCCGAGGTATTGTTGTAGAAACAGAGAACTATCTTTTTGTAGGTCCGGATAATGGTGTCCTCATGTTAGCTGCTGAGATGGATGGTGTTAAAAGAGTTGTAAAAATAGAGAATAGGAGGTTTATGAGACCCCTGATAACCTATACTTTTCACGGTAGAGATGTGTTCGCACCAATAGCAGCACATCTTTCTCTAGGTATCCCTATCACTGAGATAGGTAGAGAAATTAAGGATTACATAGTACCCTCTTTTGTTAAACCTGAGTATACTGAAGATGGCATTGTAGCGCATGTTATTCATGTGGACAGATTTGGAAATGTGATAACTAATATAACATCGAAAATTGTATTCGAGATTCTCAAGTGGTCTTATGGGGATGAGCTCATGGTAGAATTACCTGATGGGCGAAGGAAGACAATACTATTTCAAAAATCCTACGGATTTGTTGAAAAGGGGGCACCATTACTATTGATAGATAGTGAAGGATTCCTAGAACTAGCTGTAAATATGGGGAATGCGGCAAAGAAGTTTAAAGTAGGTAGAGGAAGTACTCTCTTAATCTATCCTCGTAGATAGCCTTTGGAAACAGTTCATTATTTTCTGTGTCTTTTGCTTCATGAACCTCACTCCGTAAGGTTTAAATTCAATTCCTCCCAAGAGTATTTGGACATCGACCCTATGAAGATCGAGGGTATGAGCCTCTATGAATCCAAGTTCGCTGAGG
>CAZFTG010000026.1:12319-21954 GCA_964522205.1 uncultured Thermoproteales archaeon | reverse complement strand
TCGAGGGTTCAAATCCCTCCGGGCCCACCATTTTTAACCGACTAGATCAGAATAGCGGATTATAATAAAACTTCAAACGAATTTGTATGGTCAGCATAAATAGTCATACTCTCCGGCAGATTAACTACTACATGAACCTGTTTTAAACATATAAACAGGATCGCATAAGGCAAGTTATACAACGTCTATACTAGATTCGGCTCTCTATCGGGATTATAAGTATTACAGAGGAAATCTAACCAAAGGCTGTCTCTGACTTATTGTTCTAATATTCATAAGTTTCAGCATGTCACCATTTTAGAAGAGATTCAAAATATATCTACATGGAAAAATCAATATAGGACTATGAAGTTAATGGTAGAGGTGATGAAAAGCGGGCTTAGGGGATACATGACCTAGCCTGCATCGACTGATGGTGATTAGATGATTCAAATAGGAGTTGTGGGTAAGCCCAATACGGGTAAGACTACATTCTTCGTTGCATCTACTCTTGTAGATGCGAAAATAGCTTCTTATCCCTTTACTACAATAGATGCGAACAAAGGAGTAGGCTATCTTAGAGTCAAGTGTGTATGTAGGGACTTTAATGTGAAGGATAATCCTGTGAACTCCATATGCATAGATGGAGTTAGATTCGTTCCCATAGAGCTAATAGATGTAGCTGGACTAGTACCGGATGCTTGGAGGGGAAGAGGACTAGGTAATAGGTTTTTAGACGAGCTTAGAAGAGCTAGTGTTTTAATACACGTAGTGGATGCTTCAGGTGGTACTGATGAAGAGGGGAGAGTGGTAAAACCTGGAACCCATGATCCTATTGATGATATCGAGTTTCTCGAAAAAGAGATCAACATGTGGATGCTTCAGATCTTAAAGAGAGATTGGAATAGGCTTGTGAAATACGTTACTGTATCAAGAGAGAGAATAACTAAACTTATTAGTGAAAAACTCAGTGGTCTTGGAGTGAGAATGGAGCATGTGGAGAAGGCTATTGAAGAGCTTGGGCTTATGGGGAAGAAGTTATCAGAATGGAGTGATGATGAATTACTAGATCTCGTAAGTTTACTTAGATCCTACAGTAAGCCTATGCTGATAGCCGCTAATAAGTCGGATATTCCGGAGGCGGAGGATAACATAAAGAGGATGAAGGAAGAGCTTAAAGATTATACTATCATACCTACGAGTGCTATCTCAGAGCTTGCATTAAGAAGAGCAGCTGAGAAAGGATTAATAAAATATCTACCGGGAAGTGAAGACTTTGAAGTATTAAATGAGAAGGAGCTTACAGAGAAACAACTGAGAGCATTAGAGTACATAAGGGAGAATGTCTTCAAAAAGTGGGGAAGTACAGGAGTGCAGCAGGCTATAGATACCGCTATACTAAAACTACTCAAGTATATAGTAGTATTTCCAGTGGAGGATGAGTATAAGTTTACAGATCATTATGGTAGGGTTCTTCCAGACGCTCTACTCCTGCCTGAAGAATCTACAGCTAGAGATCTAGCCTATGCAATACATACGGAGTTAGGCGAGAAGTTCATTCATGCTATCGATGTGAGGAGTAAGAGAAGATTAGGAGCAGATTATAGACTTAAACATAGAGATGTGATTAAGATAGTAGCTAGGAGATGAGGATAACTTGAACACTATAGTATCCTTTGAGAGTTTTTCATTCAAATACAGGGGTACTACATTCTATGCTCTTAGAGATGTAGACCTTGAAATACACGAGGGTGATTTCATATTACTAACAGGCCCTTCAGGATGCGGTAAGAGTACACTACTGAGGTCTATAAATGGATTAATTCCCCATTTCTACGAGGGAGAGTATACAGGACGAGTTATTGTAATGGATCATGAAGTTTCAAAAAGTAGCACTTATGAACTCGCTAGATATGTGGGTATGGTCTTTCAGGATCCTGAGAATCAACTCTTTTCTTCGACCGTAGAGAGGGAGATAGCATTTGGACTAGAGAACTTAGGCTTACCTAAGGAAGAAATGGAGAAGAGGATAGATAATGCACTAAAAGTGCTTAAAATTGAGGACCTCAGGTATAAGTCTCCATACGAACTGAGTGGAGGTCAACAGCAGAAGGTCGCTATAGCCTCAGTGATAGTTATGGAACCTAAAATACTAATACTAGATGAGCCGACGGCTAACCTTGATCCTCTAAGCGCTCTGGAGCTTTTCGAACTGCTATCCGAATTGAATAGAAAGTTAGATATAACGATCATAATAGTGGAACATAGACTAGAGCTCATAACCAGTTTCATAAGTAGGGTTATACTTATGGACAGAGGAAGAATAGTCGCTGATGGGATGCCTGAAGAAGTATTCCTAGAGGATAAGAGTAGATTGACTGGTATAGGAGTACCCAAAGTGATCAATATTTATGTACAGCTAAGTAATCAGGGTATTGAATTAGGAAAACCTCCTAGAACACCGAGTGACCTAGCCAGTAGAATAAGAGAACTACTTAGGGGGAGTAAGAGTGAAGGTTATAGAGGTTAAGGATTTACACTTCAGCTACGATGGAATAACTGAAGTACTCAAGGGGATAAATCTGGTGATAGAAGAAGGTGAGATTGTAGCCATAATGGGAGAGAATGGTGCTGGAAAGACTACCCTGATAAAGCATTTTAACGGAATACTAAAGCCCACTAGGGGGAGTGTAAGAGTACTCGGATTGGATACTAAGACTGTTCCCGTATCTAGACTAGCTAGGAATGTAGGTCTAATATTTCAAAATCCGGATCACCAGATCTTTGCCGAGACTGTTGAAGAGGAAATAGCATTTGCTCTAAAGAACCTAGGTTTTGAAGAAGACTATATAAGGGAAAGAGTGGAGTGGGCATTAAAGTTCATGAGGTTAGAAAAGTATAGGAAATCTAATCCCTTTACCCTCAGTGGGGGTGAGAAAAAGAGGTTAACTATAGCTTCAGTCTTAGCATATGATCCCAAGATTATAGTATTTGATGAGCCTACTATAGGTCAGGAGTATTTCCATAAATGCAGGTTGGCAGACTTCATAAAATATCTATCCTCGGAGGGTAAAACTGTAGTAGTGGTAACTCATGATGTTGAGTTCGTTGCTGAACACTTTCCCAGGACTGTAGTCATGGCTAATGGTAGGATTGTAGCTGATGGGAATACTAGAGACGTCCTCACAGATCTAGAGATAACTAAAAAGGCTAGGTTGATACCACCACAATCCACTCAATGTGCATGGTTACTTAAGGATCTAGGTGTACCAGAGAGAATAATCCTAGACTCTGAACTCACTGAATCTATAATCTCAATCTTTAAACGATTTAATCGACACTAACTAGAGGGTCTAGTTCTGAGGACTTCTAGCCATGGATTACCCCTGATGAACTCTGGGAGCTCTTCTCTAGTGAAGGGACTATCCCTTATACTCTTCTCTCTAAATCTCAAATTCACAGATGTACTATTGCTCATAATATCTATCAATTGTGATAAATTATTGTTTATTTCAGAGAGCTTATCCTCTATCCTCTTCAGAATTACTAAGGCTTCATCAAACCTATCTATGTTCGAATACTCCAGCGCTTTTCTTAATCCCTGTGCTACCATTTCCATCGCTATAGCTGTAGCTGCAATATTATTAACGGAGTTCTCTCCAGATCTTTTCCCTATTCCATGAAGTGCTCTGAAGTTCTTCCTGTACTTCCAGACGGCTTTGTATACTGTTTTTATGGAAACCTTTAGTCGTCTAGCGATCTCTTTAGGTTTTAATCCTTTGAGGTACTCCTCCATGATCTTACGCTCGGTATATGTTAATCCTACCATTGCCCTTTCATCAAATGCTAGATCCAATGAGTATACCCCCAAGCTTCTAAGTGTAGAGCTAGAGCATTATTAAGTATTCCTCTATAGTCTACAACATAATTCTGTGATAAGATCATATAAGAGGTCACTAGGTGCCGTTTATCTAGAATTCTCAAAAGTAAGTTGTTTTCTTTAGTGTTTCTATACACTTGACCACTTTTTCTATAGCATTCATAATATCATCGACATCACTATCTGATAACTCCGGGTATATGGGTAGCCAGATAGCCGTTCTATAACATAGGCTCTCCGAGACTGGACACATAGTTTTGCTGTAACTTATCAATCTCCTGTTAAATTGACATGTAAATGGACAACCTTTACTTCTCGCTATTCTCATAGTGAGTATCGGGTTCTTATACAGGGGCTGTCTATACCCGGTACTCAAGGGCACTCCTTCAGATCTAACAGCCTCTACAAATAGCTTTCTCGAGATGCCAATTTCAGCCTCCTCATACTTAGCACAGTATACGTTAAAGACGTGGTAAGCATACTCTGGTACTACAGGGGGATCTATTCCTATAATCTCCTCTAATCTCTTCGTATAGGCTTCAGCTATTCTTCTTCTACGTTCATTGTTCTTATGTAGTCTTCTGAGCTGTACTATACCTATTGCTGCCTGTAGTTCTGTCATCCTGCAGTTATAGCTTAGCATATTTACTAAGGGCCATTTTCTATTCTTACGTTTTACATACTCTTCTACTCTCTTAGTTTCACTATGATCTTTGAGCATAAGTACTCTTTCGGCTAGCTCGTCCTCGTCGGTTACGACAATTCCTCCTTCTCCTGTAGTCATATTCTTATCCTCGGAAAAACTGAAGACAGCTATGTGACCCATTGATCCAACTTTCTTATCTTTATACATTGCTCCATGCGCTTGGGAACAATCTTCAATAACGAAGATATTATGTTCATCTGCAACTTCTATTATCTTATCCATATCAGCTGGCATACCAAAGAGGTGTACTACTATTACTGCTTTAGTGCTTTTAGTGATCTTCCTCTTAAGGTCATTAGGATCTATAGTGTAAGTACGGGGATCTACATCAGTGAAAATAGGTAAAGCGTTCTGCATAAGTATGGGAGCTATTATAGAAGTGGGTGCATATGCAGGGACTACTACTTCGTCTCCGGGTCCTACTCCTAGGGCTGCAAGTGCAAGTTGAAGTGCTGACACACCAGAACATGTAGCTATAGCGTACTTTACTCCTATATACCTAGAGATTTTCTCTTCAAACTCCACTACCTTAGTACCCCTATGAGAAGATAGAATACCTGTTCTGAGGACCTCCACTACAGCCTGGATCTCTTCTTCACCAATAAATGGATGATGCGGGTAAGGTTTGGCCTTAATATCCCTAAGAGGTCTTCCTCCAAGTATTGCCAGTTTGACTTCCATATTCATATTACTCCTCCAGCTGTAAGGTTAATAAACATTGATATTTTTCACAGTTATATTTTATATTCTAGTAGTTGAAAACTAATGGGCGTCTGCTTGAAAAATATCAAGTGTCTTGTAACAGATCTCGATGGTACTTTAATTAGACTTCCAGTGGACTGGGATTATATAAGAGAAAAAGTGAGGCTGTTCCTGAAAACTGAACACCCTTTGAAACCATTGATACAGAGTATAGATGAGATAGTCCATGATGAGGCTCTCATAAGAGCTGTCTTCTCGATAATAGAGGAGTATGAGGTAAAAGCTATTAAGACTATAAGACGGGAACCCGAACTAAGAGAATTTCTAGTCGATCTAAAGAATAGAGGTATCAAAATAGCGTTAGTGACACAACAAGGTACTAGACCTGCGAAGATTGCACTTTATAAGCTGGGTATACTAGATCTATTTGATCTCATAATAACTAGAGATATCATCAGGAGGAGAGAAGATCAGCTTAGGAAGGTGTTAGAGATAATGGATATCGACGCCTCTGAAGTATTGTTTATCGGTGATGCTCCATGGGACTATGAGGCTGGTACTAGTCTTGGGTGTACAACAATTGTAGTTGGCAGTAGAGTGCCTAATGCTCCAGTTAGAGTGGATAACTTCTTAGAGTTGAGAAAAATCCTATGATCTACTCTTTAGGTTATATACTGTAGCAGAATATTCGAATCTATATAGCCTCCCTTACTTACAAGGTTTATTACAACTTCCTTCTCAAATCTCCGGGTATCTCTGTTGGCAAAATTATATATTGGAAGAGAGGATACTGGATCTAGTTTTACTATCGAGTCTGATGAGCTAGTGAACCATGTGCTGGTTCTGGGGGCTACTGGTTCAGGAAAAACTGTACTATGTAAGGCTATAATTGAGGAGCTAGCTCTAAGTGGGTATCCAGTGATAGCCATAGATCCTAAGGGAGATGTAGGATGTCTAGCAATGCGTTCTAAGAACCTAGACTTCAGACCCTGGTCTGATATAGAGGCTCTCAGTATGGGAATAGAGCCTGAGAAGTACTCTGAAATTCTAAGGATCAAATATATAGAAGAGCTTAGACGGTGGAACATAGACCCTAAGAGAGCGGAGCACTTCCACGATAGTGTAAATGTCGTGATATATACTCCTCGTAGTAATTATGGAGTTCCTCTATCTATAAAACCTAGTCTTTCACCCATTCCCAGGACAAAAGATCTAATGGAGAAAAATCCCACTATAGTACTGGAGGCCTTAAACAGTACGGCTTCAACTATATTGAGATTAGCGGGATATTCAGAGAGAGATTTGAAAGAGCACACACTTTTAGCTGAAATACTGAGGCATGCTTGGTTAGAAGGAAGAAGAATGACTATGGAAGAGCTCATAGAAGAAGTACTTAAGCCTAGTTTTGATAGTATAGGAAAGCTCTCAGTAGAGGAGTTTATTCCCCAGAGTATGAGAAGTGAACTAGCTAGGTCATTAAATGTCCTGATATCTCATCCAGCATATCAAGCATGGCTAATGGGAGAGAGCATAGACTTCAATAAATACTTCTATGAAAAAGGGAGGATCTCAATAATAGACTTGAGATTTATGAACGATTTAAAGGAGAGACAGCTATTCCTGGCGATATTTCTTCAGGAACTGTATAAGTGGATCTTGAAGGGAGGAGGTACTTCAAAACTACGCTTTTTACTATACATAGATGAAGTCATGGGCTTCATTCCACCAGTACAGAATCCCCCTTCAAAAACTCTACTAATGCTATTAATAAAACAAGGAAGAGCATTTGGACTAGGGGTAATGCTAGCCACTCAAAATCCAGCTGATGTAGATTATAGAGTATTATCAAATGCTGCTCACAGGTTTATTGGAAGACTTTCCTCAAAGAGGGATCTAGAAAATATAAAAGTAGGTCTAGGACTTGAGAAGAAGTTGTTGAAGATGATACCTAACCTAAAGCCACGTTACTTCGTCTATCATAATTATAGAGAAAACACGACGAAGATTACAGAAGTGAGATGGCTCTTAACATACCATAGGGGCCCTCTTAAGCCTGAGGAAATAGAGCTACTCACCATGAGGTTTAAGACTGCTTCTAAGTACAATCTAAGAGCCAGGAGAGTAGATAGAAGAAGTTACGTCGAGCCAGTACTCGCAGCCAAATACATATTGAACCTAAATGATATTTCTAGCTTTTTCAAGAAGTATGGGTATACTGTATGCAAAACCAAAGTAGAGAATGTAATCTATCCAGCATACAGAATTAAGATAACTTATAGACTGGAAATAGAGAGTGAGAAAATTAACAAGACTATAGAAAGACTCGTATACCTAGATAATGATGGCCTTAGAGAATTCGATTTCGATCTCGTACCAGTGGATATACTTCCTCCTGCTAGGAGTTTGAACAAAGATATAAGTATATCCGAGTTGCAGAAGGCATATACTATTAATGCTTACTTTTCAAAACTAGTAAAGAAGCTAGTGCTAGGGGATGAGCTTCAAGAATTTAAGAAAGAATTGAAGAAGGCCCTTGAAGAGAGGACTGTATATGAGCTTAATAAGATGATATCGGAGTATAAAATTAAGGAGAAAGAGCTTAGAGATAAAATTGTGAGCATAGAGACAAAAATTCGTAATCTCAAACGTGAAAGAGAGAAATTAAGGAATTGTATAAAGAAGCTAACTAAGAAGAGAAATAAAATGAGATCTAAGAAGCTATCAACTAAAAAATTGAGTTATGAGATAAGGAGGATCAAGATGAAATACAGAAAAGTAGAAGGGGAGTTGATTGCGAATTCAGAGATATTGAAGGCCCTAAAGGAAGATTACAAGAGCTTAAAAAAGGACATTAAAAGTAAATACAACCACATTAAGAGCAGGCACAAACTCATAGATTCGGTAGTAGAGCTAAGAGTAGTACCCTTTATCGATATAGTAGAGAAGTTTAAACTTCTCATAACTACCTTCAAAGTTGAATTGAAGGGAAGAGACCGTAAATATGAAGTTGTAGTAAACCCCCATACCGGTACAGTATACTATGGACAGTGTAATGTATGTGGGAATAGAGTGGTGGAACAAGGTATAGACCATGTTCCTCCAATATGCGAGATTTGTGGTGACCCTGTATGTAGAGAGCACCTCTTTACGTGCTATAAGTGTGAAAAGCTCCTCTGCAAGAGACATGCTGTCAAGTGTAGTAATATAGACGCATACAGCTGTCCGAGTCATGTAGTATGGAGAGGAATACTTAGGAAAAGAGCCTACTGTCAATAGAGATGTTAGCTCAATTCCCGCTCTATTCATACAAATATAAGTAGATAGGCCTCTTTAATCGAAAAACTCTTCACTAGAAAAATTAAAACGAGATTATAGAAGGGGTAATGTTATTATGCTACAACTTTCTGCTGCTTTTACAGCAGCTAACGTCACTTCAAGAGTCTTTGCCCCTTCTTCTATAGGTGTCCTTGTAGGTCTATCCTTCAGTATTGCTTCTATGAAATCCCTCTCAGCTAAGGCTATGGGATCTCTGTCGATCTCTCTGTATTCCTCTATGGTAAGTGGAGATCTAGTGCTCCAGTAAACTCTTAGACTGTTTATATCTTCAGAGTCTAACGTTGCATGTGAGCCCACTATACACCATTTAACCCATCCGAACTTTGGAACAGCACCTATGGTAGCAGTTATTACGCCTATAGCTCCTGATTTAAATCTCAGTACAGTAGCACTAACGTCCTCAATAGTCATGTTAGGTTCATCTTTATAGAAGATTCTATCCATTTCACAGTATACTCTCGTGACATCTCCACATAACCACCTTAGTACATCGTATATGTGTGTCGACTGTTCGACTATCTGTCCTCCGCTCTTACTCCTATCTAGCCACCAATCTCTTCTGAGAAACCTACACCAGTATTTTCCAGTAACCAATCCTATATCACCGACCTCTCCTTCGGTTATAAGTTTCTTTGCTCTTTCGGCACTCAAGCTAAATCTCAATTGATAGCCTACCTGACTTTTAATATCAGCCTTTTCAACTGATCTTACCATTTCTCTCGCAAGTTTCATATCTAAGGCTATGGGTTTTTCGATATAGACGTGGACCCCCTTCTCAGCTGATACCATGACCTCATCATTATGTGCAAATGGTGGTAGACATATGAAGACAGCATCTAATTTCTCCCTCTCTAGCATCACATGATAGTCCGTATACGGAGTTCCACCATGTTTATTAGCCATATTCATAGCTCTTTCTCTACTAATATCACAAAAGGCCACTAAACTTACTTCTTTCATGGTAGAGAGTCTCTCCGCGTGGGCTCTAGCAATACCTCCACAGCCTATAAAGCCTATACGTAGTACCATTAT
>CAZFTG010000026.1:0-12219 GCA_964522205.1 uncultured Thermoproteales archaeon | reverse complement strand
CGTGGGCTCTAGCAATACCTCCACAGCCTATAAAGCCTATACGTAGTACCATTATCTTTACCGATTCTCAAAGCGAGTAAGTTTTTTAAATCTTTATATTAACGATTTCGGGAATACCAGATCTCTTCTTCACCTGTAAGATTACAAATGTAATTTTTCCATATCTAAGGGTTAGTTTCTCATGTGAGGAGTATGAGATGAATTAAAGTAGTATTAGAAGAGTATAAATATTATTTTTTAATTACTATATACAGGATGATGAGGCTCGAAAGGGTTGATTTGATGAAATACCCACGCAGAGCTGATATACCCATTGTGATTCTGGGGTGTAATGATGGATGTCAGGTGAAGCTAGAAGAGAACTTGTAAGAGAAATAGCTGTGAAAATAGCTGGAGATATTATATTTTCAAAAAATCCAGGAAAAGCTATGAAAAAATGGAGGGAGAGATTCGGAATTTCTCAGGCAAAACTAGCAAGAAGAATGAATATATCTCCTTCTATGATAAGCGATTATGAAAGTGGTAGGAGAAAATCTCCCGGAGTAAATGTAATTAGGAGGTTTGTAGCGAGTCTGATAAGTATCGATATTGAACGAGGAATGCCCACCCTATCAAATCTCTATAAGTTAACTCCTGATTTCCTCTCCTTAAGTAATGCCATACTAGACTCTAGAGAGTTCTCAGAGCCTGTAAGTATAGGAGAGTTCTGTGAAAAAATAGGAGCTGAGCTAGTGACATGTCATGATTTTAAAGAGATGGTGATACTAGGCTATACTTTAGTGGATAGTATCAAATTGGTTATAGAGGTTCCTGCTTACCTCTACATCAGACTCTTCGGAAGTACTACTCAGAGAGCTGCCATATTTACCAATGTAACCTATGGAAGGAGCTCTATAGTAGCTGTCAAAGTATTTCAAGCTGGAACAGGTCTTAGACCGACATTAGTGGTACTGCATGGACTTAAAGAAATTGATAGAGTGGGAGTAGTAGTTGCTAAGAGGGAAAAAATACCACTAGCAATAGTTCCCCCTATTCCATTAGATGAGCTAATAAAAAGACTTAGGACCTTCTGATCACTACTACTCAATAGCAACTCTAAAGCCTCTTGTCTTCCTCGGTATTCTTATCTCCAGCACTCCTCTTACAAATCTTGCCCTTATCTCCTCTAAAATCACATCGTCTGGTAGTGGAAATATTTTCCTATAGTACTTATAGATGCGCCTTCTGTAAAATGGATTTTCAACATTTAGTACTGGTGAGCGAGATATTCCAGCTTCAAGTATAAGTTTACCCTCTTTAACTTCTAAATTGATATCTTCTTTTCTCTTAACGAGTGGTAGGTCTATAGTTATTAGTATCTCTCGAGGGGATTCATATACGTATGATAGAGGCTCTACTACCCCCTCTTTTGATCTTATCAATAGTCTTTCCATATCTTCCTCTATCTCTTCAATTGTCCTCCTAATCTCCTCTCTTATCCTCCGTACTATATCAAAGAACTCCTCCATGATCCTCACCTGTACAGGAGTGGTGGAGTCTGTTCATAGGTTTTTTGAGCTGATCTTAGAGTCTCTACTGTGCGCTTCATCAGGTCTTTTAGGTGTAGCCTTAACTCTTCCTCCTGCTCTAATAGGGGTTTAGTATCTATATCTAGGTTTAGAATATTTGATAGTGCTTCTAACACCGAGGCAGCTGCACCTGGATCAGGATACCCTAGATGACTTTCGGCCAGTAGTACATAGCCCTTAAGGTCTCTCTTAATTATCTCTTTAACTATTACGGCATAAATACCAGCTAAAAAGCCTTCATCTAGCGATTTCAGAGTGGGCAACTTTATCTCTTCAAGTATCTCCTTTTTCGTCGGGAGTATGTATACCGATGGTTTTTCTATCTCTAACCTGTTCTGTACTGCTATTCCACCTAACATTATCATAGATCTCACATCATTCTTTACTGCATACTCTACTATGGTCTCAGCTATTGCCCCATAGGATTTAACGGGGACAGCTATTTCTGAGAATATCACTACAATATTTCCATCAGTACTTATTCTCACGGGAAAGTGTGGCCTATTATTATGGAATGGGAGTACTGGTGGAAACAGAGAGGAATCCATATAGCCTATCGTCTTCATTTCAAGTTTTTTTACTAAGAAAGAAGTGGCTATTATACCTACTAGGCCTACGTCCGGGAATCCTATTACTAGATTAGCATTCTTAGGACATTCTTCTAGTTCTATCAACTCTATTTCTTGGTTCAACTTACCACCTACTCTAAAAAACTTGAAGTCGTTAATATCAATATCTATGGTTCAGCACTTTCTAAGTACACTACTCTTCAAAGCCTCGATTCCAGGAAGTTTAGAGCCTGTTATGTACTCTACAAACGCTCCTCCAGCAAGACTGACGTAGGAGAACTTATCATATAGACCTATTTTCCTCAACGCTGCTAGAGTATCTCCTCCTCCTGCAAGTGAAAATACTCCGCTTTCAGCTATTGTTTTGAATACTATTTCTGTTCCCTTGACGAATTGGTCTTTTTCATATGCTCCTAGAGGGCCGCTCACTAGAATAGACCTTGCTGTCTTGATGACCTCCGAGTATCTTTTAGCAGTCTCTGTTCCTATGTCATAAATAAGATGCTGTGTAGGTAATTCTCCTGTGGACAACTCTTTTCTACGACCTTCAATATCAATTGCTACATCAACTGGGAGCTCTATTCTTCCCGCAAATTCCCTAAGTAGCTCCTTAGCTTTTGGTAGGTGTTCATATATACCCTTCTTCTTCAGGAACTCGATATTGGGTTTGCCCAGGTCTACACCACTAGCTACTAATAGTAGTTGGCCTATAAGGCCTCCTAGTAGTACCTTATCCGCTATATCCTTCTTAAGCAAGTTTTCGATAGCCTTAGTCCCTTTCTCTGCTTTAGCTCCTCCTAAGATGCATATACATGGCTTCTTAGATCGTTCGAATATTCTACTTAATGCTCTCAGCTCTCTTTCCATTACTCTGCCCATACAAGAGGGGAGTCTGCGAGTAAAACCTACTACTGAAGCATGGGATCTGTGAGCTACAGAGAAACCGTCGAGAACAAAGATATCAGCAAGGGAGGATAGCGCTTCCACCATTTCCGATTTAGCATGTTCTTCAGGACTAAGTTTTTTAGTCTCATAAGGATATGTTCTGACGTTTTTGAGTACGAGAACTTCTCCTTCCTTTAATTCTCTTATAGCCTTTTTAGCAGCCTCACCATAGAGGTCATGTACGTACTTGACTGGTCTATTAAGGATCTCACTTAATCTCTTAGCATGTATTTCGAGAGATTCTAGGAAATCAGGTTCTCCTGGCCTTCCCTGATGAGCTAAGATTACTACTTTAGCTCCTCTCTCTATGAGTTCTCTAATAGTCTCGGCATGACTTCTAATCCTACTATCATCCTTTATAATCTTGGTAGTAGGATCTATTGGTACATTAAAGTCTGGTCTAACTATTACTGTTCTCCCCTTAAATTCCATATCATCTAGGGTTTTGATCTTCAATTCTTTCACCTCATTCTGGGTATCCTTATCACGTATACCTTATTAAGCCTATACTTTTCAATCTAGATACCTAAAAAGTATTTATTTAAGAGTAAATAACTTCTATCCTTCTCCCATATCGCAGATCTTCTTGACGAATTCTGCTAATCTTAGCGAATAACCCCATTCATTATCATACCAACCCAGTACCTTTACTAGTCTTCCTATAGCTCTAGTCGATAAGCCATCTATGACAACAGAGTAGGTCATTTTTATAAAGTCACTAGAGACTAGGGGTTCCTCGGTATATCCTAATATTCCCTTAAGTGGTGGTTTGGCTGCAGCCTCTTTAAAGGCCTTATTTACCTCTTCTGCTGTAACCTCTCTTTTAAGTACTGCAGTGTAGTCTATTATGGATACTGTGGGGACAGGCACTCTAAGAGCTATTCCTGTAGTTCTTCCGGAGAGAGGCGTATATGCTAATGTAGCAGCTTCAGATGCTCCAGTAGTAGTGGGGATTATATTCCATGCTGCAGCTCTAGCTCTCCTCAGATCTCTATGTTGCATATCCAGTAATCTCTGATCATTAGTTACAGCATGCACTGTAGTCATAAGGGAACACTCGGTTCCAAATGCCTCATCTAGTACCTTCATCATAGGTGCTACAGCATTAGTAGTACATGAGGCTAAGGACAGTACTCTGTGTTTTTTCGGGTCATATAGATGATCATTTACACCAGGTACTACAGTGATGTCAGCGGCTGAAGCGGGTCTAGTAGGTGCAGAGACTATTACCTTAGTAGCACCTGCTTTTAGATGTTTTTCCGCATCTTCTCTCCTCCTAAATCTTCCAGTAGATTCTATTACTATGAATACGTTATATTCCTTCCAAGGGAGTTCTTCTGGATTAGGTTGAGATAGTATGTCGACTTCAACGTCTTTCTCTTCAATCACTAGTTTTCTACCTTTTAATTCTACTTTCCATGGTAACTTCCCATAAGTACTATCGTATTGAAAAAGATGGGCTAGTACTTTTGGATCGGCTATGTCGTTTATGGCTACTACGTTTAATCCTACATCGTGCTCTAGTGCTGCTCTAAAGGTGAGTCTACCGATCCTTCCAAAGCCGTTTATAGCTACTGCTAGTGTCGTAGGAGATCACCTCGCTAGAGGTAAAATATGAAGTATTATTAAACCTTTCTGGTAGTAAAGGGGAATCACTATAGGCAGCTAGGGAAAATACGTAGTAGGGAGTGTAGATAGAGCTCTTCTTATCTCCAATGCCTCCACCATTCCAGCTAGTAGTAATATCGAGATCCCCACTATTGCAATGGCGATAGTATACGATAAGTAGTAATCTTTTTTACCCCGTAAGTACCTGAATAGGGCTATACTCTCAGAGGAAAGTAAAGAATACGAAATCATTTCTAGGAGAGATGATGGAATGATCAATGTTGATATCGCTATTTTCAATTTCTCCATTCCTAGAATACCACTTGTAATCATCATAGCATTTGAATAGATCCCAGTTATGTATAGGACTATGGGTCCCCAAATAGCACCAACAAGAGGTATTAGCATGGGAAGAGCTCGGATAGCATTATGCGAAAATATAAATATCCCCAGATCTACTATGTCCTTTCTTGGGGCTATGTTCTCTTCTACAAAGCTCTTTACTGAGAGTGCTAAGTCCTCCGCTAGTCCTCTATCCAGAGGAGTAACTATGCCTAAGATAAATGAGACTATAAGTAGTAAGAACATAAAGCCTGCCAGTATAGCTCTCCCCATATTAGTACCCTTAAATATTAAATACTAATTCTGATAACACTTACGTCTATCTAATCATGATAAATATTAAAAACACACATACTATAACTCCCTGAGAAAGAAAAAGTTATGAGTGTCATTATAAATTAGAATATATGACACTGAGTAGGAGAGGCTTACTCAGCGAGATCACGCTAGAAGAAATAGCTTCGAAGATAGACCATACTGTACTTAAACCTGATACCAAAATTCAAGATATAGAATATGCTTGTAACATAGCTAAGAAGTATGGATTCACAACAGTGGTCGTTCCTCCTATTTATGTTGAGACGGCAGTAGGACTACTGAAGGGAGCTCAAATTAATGTGTGCTCAGTAGTAGCCTTTCCGATGGGGTATATGGATGTAGATACTAAAGTATCCGAAATAGAGTTTCTATACGAGAAAGGGGCATCCGAGGTGGATGTAGTCGCGAACATATGTGCTATCAAAAATGGAATGTGGAATAGTGTTGAGAAAGAGATTGATAAAATCGTTAAAGCAGCTCATGATAGAGATATGCTAATTAAGGTGATAATAGAGACGAGCCTACTCACAGATGAGGAAAAGATACGTGTTACAGAGATTCTAATGGATAAAGGTGCAGATTATGTAAAGACTAACACTGGCTTTATAGGTAAGGCGAACGTACATGATGTACTCCTATTAAACGAGATTAGTAGAGGAAGAATTAGTATAAAGGCTGCAGGAGGAATAAGGCATCTTGAAGATGCCCTAATATTCATATTATCTGGTGCCAAGAGAATAGGTACGAGTACTGGAGACAGAATAGTAGAGGAGTATCTAGAGTACATGCGTGGAGCGAGATAACGTTTTTAATCTCTCTACCTAAAGATAACGACCCAAGGTGGCAGTATGAGACCTCTCAAGGATGTGTACATCTTAGGATATGGTGTGTACATCCCGCGATTTAGAATCAGAAGTGAGCTTATAGGTAAGGTTTGGGGAAGAGGCAGAGAAAGACTACCCATACCTCAGAAAGCTGTTGCAGGAATAGACGAAGACTCTACGACTATGGCATGCGAAGCTGCTAGATATGCTCTAAATAGAGCGACCGTAGATCCTAAGGATGTAGGTGCACTTTTTGTAGGTACGGAGAGTCCACCTTATGCTGTCAAGCCTATAGCAACTACGGTGGTAGAGGCATTAGGTCTCAGTAACTACATCCTGGCGATAGATATGGAATTTGCATGTAAGGCTGGGACTACAGCGATGATATGTGTAATGGGTCTAGTAGCCTCACACATGGTCAAATGTGGTATGGCTATAGGTGTCGATACAGCACAGAGTAGGCCCTCCGATGAGCTTGAATATACTGCTGGCTGTGGAGCTAGTGCACTAGTATTAGGTTGTAACTATGAAGATCCTGTTGCCAAAGTAGAGGCTGCTCTCTCTTTTGTAACAGACACTCCAGACTTCTGGAGAAGAGAGGGGGCTTACTATCCATCTCATGCTCATAGGTTTACTGGGCGTCCTGCATACTTTAAGCACATAATAACGGCTGGAAGGTCTCTGATGGAGGAACTAGGCCTTAAGCCTAGCGACTTCGACTACTTGATTCTTCATCAACCTAACATCAAATTTCCACAGAGAGCAGCTAAAGCTTTGGGATTCGATGAGAAGAAACTTGAACCTGGATTGATAGTACCCTATACGGGTAATACTTATGCAGCTTCCTCACTAATGGGTCTATGTGCTGTCCTCGATAAGGCTAAACCAGGAGAAAGAATACTACTCATATCCTTCGGTAGTGGAGCGGGTTCAGATGCTATGAGTATTATAGTTGAGGAAGGTATATTGAGCCGTAGGGATAGATCGCCCACTGTAAACAAGCTAATAGAGTACTCTAAGTACATAGATTATCCGACCTATCTCAGGTATAGGCAGAAGATAAGGATGGGGTGATAAGCATGCGAAGAGTAGCCATTGTAGGCGTGGGACTTACTAAGGTAGGTGAACACTGGGAGCGGTCTTTAAGAGACCTATACGCACAAGCAGTTCTCAACGCAATTTCCGATGCGGGTTTAGAGTTAAAAGATGTTCAAGCTATGTTTATAGGAAACATGTCATCTGGATGCCTACAAGGTCAGGAACATTTAGGCTCCCTCCTTGCTACCCATCTAGGAATACAAGGTGTAGCAGCGGTAAAGGTCGAGGCTGCTTGTGGTAGTGGAGGTGCAGCCTTTCATCAAGCTGTGTTAGCTATAGCATCAGGTTATTATGATCTAGTAATAGCTGGAGGAGTCGAAAAAATGACCGACGTAGGGACTGAATACCTAACCTCAGCATTGATAATGGCTGATGATCAAGAGTATGTAGCAAGTACTGGGATCAGCTTTGCAGGACTTAATGCGCTAATCTATAGGTTATACATGGAAAAATATAATGCGAAACAAGAGGATATTGCACAATTCCCAGTGCATGAACATTACTATGCACAGTTTGTAGATCATGCTCAGTACAGGTATCCTATAACAGTAGAGCAGGTTCTCAGATCCACTGTAGTAGCAGATCCCATAAGGTTACTCGAGTGTTCTCCTACGAGCGATGGAGCCGCAGCTGCAGTACTATGCCCCTTAGAAATGGCTAAAGAAATTAGGGGGGATTGTATAGTAGAAGTAGTGGGTTCGGCACTATCCACAGATGCTATAAGCTTGAACGAAAGAGCAGACCCTACCACATTCACAGCTACGGTTAAAGCAGCTGAGAAAGCTTACAAAATGGCAAAAATAACACCTCAAGATGTAGATGTGGTAGAAGTCCATGATGCTTACAGTATTCTAGGCATAATAGATTTAGAAGACTTGGGATTTGCCGAAAAGGGTAGGGGAGTAGAACTCGTAAAAGAGGGGGAGATAGCTAAAGAAGGGAGAATACCCACAAATCTATCCGGAGGACTTAAAGCTAGAGGACATCCTATTGGAGCTACAGGGATCTATCAAATAGTAGAAATAGTGAAACAACTTCGTGGGGAGTTCGGTAAGAATCAAGTTGATAATGCGGAAGTAGGATTGTCACAGAGTATAGGAGGTATTGGTGGGACTGTGATAGTCAATATCCTGAGGAGATTGAGATAGGAGGTGAGATTATGGTTACCCCCAGTTGTCCCCGAGTCTGGAGGGAGCAAAAGTACAAGTATAGACTTGTAGGGGTGAGATGTAACAGATGTGGCTCAATTTACTATCCATTAGTAAGGGTATGTAGTAAATGTAAATCCACCGAGCTAACCCCAGTAGAACTACCCAGGAAGGGGATTCTACTTAGTTATACTATAGTACACTACCCACCTGTAGAGTTTAAGAAGTATGCGCCATATGCTGTAGGACTAGTAGAATTAGAGAATGGAACAAAAGTGATTGCTCAGCTTACGGATATTGACTTCAGTGAGTTAAAGCCAGGTATTAAAGTCGAAGCGGTCTTTAGACGGCTTAGAGAGCAGGGGGAAGAAGGTATAATAGAGTACGGTATAAAGTTCAGAAGGGCACTGGAGTAGTAGTTCCTCCAATAGAGAAAGATCAAATATAATTTTTGCATTATAGACTACTGGGAACTATGCCTTATCTACTGGCTACTACTGTTAGAGGAATTGAACAGATAGCAGCGTACAGGATTTCTGAAGTTCTAGAAAATCCAAATATATTTATAAAACCTAGTGGTTTTTCTGGAATAATTTTAGTAGAAGTTAAGGGAGATGTGAATAGAGCATATGAGATAATCAAGCGTGAAGTTCCAGAGGTAGAGAGCCTCGTGAAAGTACTAGCGGAAGTTGAAGCAGACCCTCAGAAGATAGCGAACAAAGCCGCTGAACTTTCCGGACAAAGTATCTCGTCCTCAGAAACCTTTGCCGTTAGGACTATTAGAAGAGGGAAACATAGCTTCACTAGCATAGATGTCAACACTCTAGTAGGCGCTAGAGTGCAAGAGGTTACATCCGCCGATGTTGACCTAAACTATCCAGATAAAATCGTGAGAATAGATATAATAGGAGAGAGAGCCTTCATCTCCATATTAGAGGGTAGTGAAGAATGGAAGAAGTTAAGACCTGGAAAGTCCTTAATGAGGTCACTCCTATCTAAGCTAGCTATAGTACAAACGCCCTATGGAGGGGATCCTGAGGGGATCTATAGAGTGGGCATCAGAATAGGACGTGCTGTACAGACATTCGAAATTAAGGAACTTATCGTAGCACCGTACCTACCGATAAATGCAAAAGAGCTGAAAATATTTATTGAAGGATTATTAGAGGGTAGAGACTCTAGATATAGAATACAATTGAGGACGTACTCTCATAAACCCTATAAAGTACCTGTATTAGTCCAGGATCTCTATCAACTGATTAGAGAAAGAAGAGATGAGCTCATAATAGGTACATCCACTAGAGGAGAACCCTTAGTATCCATAATCGAAGATATTGCAAAGGATATCAAAAGTAGTCCAAGAGTGAATATACTAATAGGGTCTAGAGAAGGACTACCACGAGGTGTACTTAGATATTCAGATTATATAATAGACGTAATACCCACAGTAACACTTCCTACAGATCATGCATCAACAGCTATCATAATGGCATTACTGACCGCACTGGACTCCATAGGCTTTTTTGAGAAATTCACTTATAGAACTAAGAATAAAGACCTGAGAGAATGATAGTAGGACTCCCATAGGAAAAGAATATAGATGAAACACTACTGAGGATCATGGTAATGGTAGTGAATCTGATGATTGTTCTCGTAATCTAATCAATATATCCCTAGAGAATAAAACCCCAATGTTTGACTTTGGACAAACAAAAGATTGGCACTAAAATATGTCGAGAAGTAGGTTAAACGGGAGGAAAATTTACAGATCCATCAGTATAATAAGGGAGCTGTCCTTAAGTGTAACACAGTAGTACTTATTTTATGGACTCCACTTTAACCCCCTTCCTACGAGAGCAAAAGCTAATGTGAGTGCACCTATTTTTCCAAACAGTCTATTAATCCTTTTATCACTACTACGAAATAACTTAAGTGCAATTTCCTTATTACTTAATGGCCATAGAGGTTTAAATCCCATGAAGGTTAGGAGGTCGCCTACGAGATGAGACCATGTTCCAGTGAGACCGCCTAAGAATGCATTAAGAGTGTACTCGGGTAGTGCATGTAAGACTATTAATGCTCCTACTATACCAAAGACTACAGAGGCTAGTAGTGTATGAGTATAGCCTCTATGCTTCATTTCAAACTCCAAGTCTAAGTCAGGCCAGGTACTCATTCCTATGAAAAAACATATCCATATCCATAATCCCTGATCATATACTTCCCCGAGATATAGTAGAACCACGGGTGTTGCGAAGAGCATGCTCAGACCTATATGCCCCTCTTTATTCATATGTCACTATGAATTTTTTATAATATAAGTATATCTGAAGATTTACTATATGAACTTTTTATTGCAAACTCATGTAATTACAGATTTCTGTTATTGTTCATTGATTTGCACAATGTGGTACAGACTTGAGGTGATATTCTGTTAGAGGGATAAAGTCTTAGTTTTCTCTATCCCTGATTACTAGTCTCAACCTTTTTCAAATAATTTCATAGTGTGTATAATATGGAAAGTTACCCATCAGTGCGAGATAGGCACATCAAGGGGATATCCCTCAGCTCTTCCCATCCTCCTCATCTACTAGGGATATCAATAGTTAGACTATTAAAGGTTTCTGATATTCTTGTAGGACAGTCTAAAGTATTATAGAAAAGTTTAACTAAGCAATATGTATAAAATCTGTGATAAACATGAGCGTAGGAGAGTGGAAAATAGGAAGTATTAAACTGCCCTTTTCCGAAGCCTTCAGAATAACACTAGAGAATATAAAAAAGAGATTTATAAGAGCAGCGATAACAACGGCATCCATAATACTGGGTATCGCTTTCATGGTATCTATCCTTATGATGGCACAGGTACAGCAAAGTGCTACTGGAGCAATCGAAGGAATTAGAGCGTATCAATACTGGCTCTTATTCATCTCACTACTAGTAAGTGGAGTTGGTATAACAAACTCTATGCTTATTGCAGTAGCAGAAAGGTACAAGGAAATAGGTACGATGAAGTGCTTAGGAGCCCTGGACAAGCATATACTGACATTCTTCCTCTTAGAATCGTCTATAATAGGAGGGCTTGGAGGAATTCTCGGATATATTGTAGGAATAATAGCTGGAGTAGTCTATGGTGTAACACAATTCGGTATGGATGCCGTAGTTAAAGCTCTAATGTCCCCAGGCTTACTAGGCTTCAACATTCCTGCAGTAATATCGCTCTTACTGGCCTCTATAATCCTGGCTATATTCCTTAGTATAGTTGCCTCCCTGTACCCCGCCTACTACGCGGCAAAGTTAAATCCTGCTGATGCACTAAGGTATGAGATATAAGGTGAAGAACTATGAGGTACGAGTATACTGTCGAGACAGAAGACCTGGCTAAATACTACTACATGGGGAGGTATGTAGTCAAAGCTCTAGATGGAGTAAACATAAGGATCAGAAGAGGAGAATACGTATCTATCATGGGCCCCTCAGGTTCAGGTAAGACTACACTATTCAATATGATAGGTGGTCTAGATAGACCTACACGAGGAAGAGTATACATAGATGAAGTGGACATAAGTAAGCTTGATGCTTATGAGCTAGCATGGTTGAGAAATAGAAAAATAGGCTATGTATTCCAGACTTTCAATCTGATACCCGTGCTAACAGCACTCGAAAACGTTATGCTCCCTATGATATTTGCTGGAGTACCCAGAGAGGAGAGGATAAAGAGGGCAACTGAGCTACTGCAAAGAGTAGGTCTAGGGGATAGATTGCACCACAAACCTACTGAGCTATCTGGTGGTCAGCA
>CAZFTG010000025.1:0-22208 GCA_964522205.1 uncultured Thermoproteales archaeon | reverse complement strand
TGAAGAGAACTACATTTTTATCGATATAGTCTTAATTGATAATGTGGGAGTATGCCAAAGATTAAGTGTAAGCTTGTAAAGTGGGAGGAGGTAGTAGAGTGGTGTAGGAAGTTAGCTGAAAAGATAAAGGAGTCTGGGTGGAGGCCCGATCTCATAGTAGCTATAGCAAGGGGAGGGTATACTCCAGCTAGACTTCTATGTGACTTTCTAGACATACACGATCTCGTAAGTATTCAGATACTGCACTGGGGAAGAGCCGCCGAGATAACAGCAGAAGCACATGTCAAATATCCCTACCAGCTAGACCTAAGCGGGAAGAAAGTACTACTAGTAGACGATATATGTGATACTGGTGACTCGATAATAGTAGCCAAGAAGTATATTCTGGAGAAGTGGAAACCCGCAGAGCTTAAAGTAGGGGTAATGCAGTGGATCTCCTCAGTAGCTAAGATCAAACCAGATTACTATGTAGAGGAGATTCCGTGGATCTGGTATCAGTATCCTTGGACTAGACTAGAGGATACTATCAATTTCTTCGAGAAAATCTTGGATTCGTGGAAGAAAGAGAAAGGAAAGACGGAGTGGACCTATAATGAACTTATAGAGGCCTTTAAGGACTATGTTGGTATAGATGTAGGTGAGAATTACTATAGACTAGCTCTAGAGAAACTAGTTGAAGAAGGCAGGCTTGTAAGAGAGAACAATAGATATAGATATACTGCTTAAGATATTTTTATACCTAGTAGCTCGCATAAAAATTGAATAATAATCCTTGGTAATATTCAATAAATCCCATAAAAGAGAGAGCGAGAGTCTAATACGTTTTCTTCTTTTGGGTTAGAGATAATAGATATTGATTTAAGGAGTATATAGAGGACGAACCTGATGAATGCGAATATAGCAGTAATAGATATGACTAAGAGAAAGGTTCAGATCAAAAGTCTGCCCGAAAGCACTCTTAAAGAGTGTATAGGGGGGAGGGGTTTAGCACTATATCTTTTAAAAGAGTACTGGATCCCCGGAGCATATCCACTAGATCCTGATAATCCTCTCATAATAACAACTGGCCCACTAAGCGGTTTAAGAGATATCTGTGCTTCAGCAGTACTCTCCTTTCGATCACCACTAACTAAAACATATTCCGACTGCTATCTCGAAGGAGACTTCGGTGGTATGCTGAAAAAAGCGGGATTTGACGTACTGGTGATCTATGGAAGAGCTCAAGTACCTCTCTATTTACTGATAACAGAGGAGAAGATAGAGTTTAGAAATGCTCTAAGTGTATGGTACTCTAGTGTACACGAGACACTTGAATATATGTATGAGGATTCTGGTATTCATGGATCCTCTCTAGTCATAGGACCAGCTGGTTCATATCTTGTCAGACCTTCAGGCGTCATAGTGGATGGAGTCTGGCTTACTGGTAGAGGAGGGGCTGGACTAGTACTGGGTGTTAAGAGACTAAAGGGTATTTTAGTGTATGGAGATAGGGAATTGACTGTAAGAGATTACGATAGTTTATATGAAGTCTGGGCTCAAAATTTAAAATCCTCCGTTCCACTAAATCCCCTTAGTACTCTAGGACTCCCTAGTATAAGTAAGCTTATACCATATAGGAACTTTAACACCTTAGAGGAGGAGTGCGGACTTGTAAGAGAACTAGATGTACTTAGAGTAGGCGTACTAAGTTGTAAAGGATGTCCTATGGGCTGTTCGCTTATCTACCGTACTAGTAATGGGCTTAAAACTATAGATGTGAACTCTGCCCTTATGCTAGGTCCCAACTTAGGAGTGTGTAGTCTAGAGAATGTACTAGAACTTATGGATAGGTGTAGAGACCTCGGATTGGAGCCCATATCTACAGGAGCTATACTCTCATGGTTCATGGAGATCATGGAAAGGAAGTATATAACAGAGGAGGATACAGATGGGCTTAGTATAGAGTTCGGAGATATGAGTACTATACTTGAAGTACTAGATCTGATAGCTCATAGGAAAGGCTTTGGGGCTATTATGGCTGAGGGTGTTATGAGAGCTAGTAGAATAATCAATAAAGGCACGGATAGGAGTGCAGTCCATGTAGCTGGACTAGAAATGGGATCTATAAATCCGATTGAAGATCCCATGCTCCAGCTAATGTACCTCACAGCACTATCCCCACTAGATATTCTCTCGTTAAGGGATTATCTTCCTTCCCTCCCACGTTCACTAGAGGAATTACTGGAATTACGTTTACGCAGATCTCTAGCCTTTACATTACCATTGTGTGGTAGATACCCTATAGAATTTAAATTCGTGAGAGAGATCCTTAAGTACTCTATGAATCTCGACTTAAAGGAAGATAAATTAAAATTTATGTCAAAAAATATTCTGAAGTTTATTAGTAGTATACGTAGTAAGGAAGGATTAAAGGATTATCCCCCCATACCTAGTAATAAGGTAATTAAGCGCACTCCACTCTTGGATAGGTTATTGAGAGCTTGGATAGGTTATTTTCAGATCCCTTGATCTCTATCTCCCTTTGTTGAGCTTCCTAAAGTTCGGCTAATAGTCTTTGCTTGTGTCACAAAGTCTCCTGTCAGATCTGTGCTTTATATAATGTTCCAGGTAAGGTTTAAACATCGAATGTTAACTATGAAATTTGAAGTAGTATTGAAAAGGCTAATATAAAGGCCTAGGTCTAATTAACTGAGGAGTAGATGTGGGACTTAAAGAGGATATATTGAAGCTATTAAAAGAGGGTGAGGGGTTCAAACTAACAGTAGCTGGTATACTAGGATACCGTGAAATCCTTGAAAGACTTTAAAAAGCACGATAAGAAGTTTGATGAAATACTCGGGGAGGTAGAATTCAGATATCCATTGTGGATACTCTGTGAAGAAATCCACACAATGGATCTAGGATGCACTTAATGGCTAAACCGAGAACAGGAATGGTAGAAGTGTTAGTATCCCATACTACAGATTTATCAGAATTGCATGAATATATAGGGACTGTTATAGAGTGATGGAAATTTAATAGAAATCGAGTATATAGATCTCTTCAGTAGAGCTCTGACATCACCTAACATTGTATTCTCTATATCCTTCACAGTAGATTAGGTCTAGGTCTTAGATTCGCTCTTCTTCTCTTTTTCCTCTTTCTCCTTAAGCTTTATCACATCTATAAACCTGATCTCTCTGAGGTCGCCAAACCTCTTTCCTAAGTCCATAGCAATGCTTCTCTTTCTAACTCCTATTCCCTCCATGAGTAGTGTCCTCGGGGGTAAGTATATCTTGAGTATACCCTTCCCTGATGTCTTTACATCTATTTCATCGGGTTTAAGTGTGGGTAGCCATCTCCTTACCAATTCCTTCACCTTAGACTTCCTATCCTTAAGTATTTTGACCACTTTCACCCTATACACTAAGGTCTTCCCAGCGAGTGGATGATTGAAGTCTAGCTGTACCCTACCAGATCCTACACTTCTGATCACCGCCACTCTTCCATTTATCTCAACCTGCATATTGACTTTTGGAATTATCCCTCTTCTACTTAGCTCTACTGCTGGTACTACCCTTATCTTCTTTGGGTCTCTATGCCCAAAACCTTTCTCCGGAGGTACTTCTATTGTCTTCTCTTCTCCTTCCTCCATACCCACAATATTGTCCTCGACGTATTTGATCAGCATTCCCTCTCCTATTATGACTAGTCTGGGACCATACACTTTATCCTCTTTATAGATCCTATGCTCCCTAGCTACCTTCTCTATGGTCGTGTCTATAACTTTCCCCTCTTCCTTGACCTCTGTAGTGTACTCCAGTAGCACGAAGTCATTCTTTCCCACTGGCATACTTCTTACCACGCTCAACTACTCGTAGTATTTCGTACTTTTATATGTGTCTTATCATCAAATCCTATACTAGTCAAGAACAATACTATTTATTATAATTTAAGGAAAAGAACACTACAGATAAGCGCGGTAGTCGTAGTAGGATACTACTTCTACCTCTGCTAGGTGTATTACCTTCATACTATTCGGTGGCGTTAAGTGTACTAGATAAGCTCCCTTCTTCACTTTTACCATATCTGCTAGTCTCTCTATATGCCATGAGAGATACTTCTTTTCATCGAAGACTACTGCTATTCTCTTAACCTTAAATGCCCTATACGCCTCATTAAAGAAGTAGACAAGCCCACTCTCTCCCTTCCTCCTCCTACCCAGTAACATCGCTATTGCCTCTCTAGATCTAAAGCCCTTAGGTATGATCATAGTCTTCACCACAACACCACCTTGATAGTTTATGTAGAAGTCTACATACCTCAGACTTTCTCCAGTATTAGGATTCCAAGCTGAGAATATGTATTCAGGTGAGAGCTCTTTGATCAACTCATATGCTAGTAGTATAGCTCCATCCTTTGCGAATATCCTGAGCCCCTTTTCGTTCGCTGCTTCCCTAGAGATTGATAGAGACCATAGCCTATTAGCTGCTCTCTCCGATGCTCTAACTATTATATCTAAGACTTCGCCATTATCCATTACTTCCATCTTACTAACTCCATTAGCATTCCATGTCCATTAATATTAAGATAAGAGTGAATATAAGGGGAAATATGACCTTGATATCAGGCTAAGATTGGGATATTCCAAATCTTCATTTATTTCCTTAGAAACATTTATTAATACACCCTTCTCCTAACGTGTAGAGGGATTTCAGTTGGAAGTGCGATAACCCTCTGCATAGGGACAATATTTATCTACTCTATTCTAGAGCAGATAGGAGGATTGAGATATGAAACTCCCTAAGAGGTTCAACTTTAAGGAAATAGAGGAAAAGTGGCAGAAGAAGTGGGAGGAGTGGGGGATATATAAGTTTGATAGAGAAGATAAGACCAGACCTATATTCTCAATAGATACGCCTCCACCCTATCCTAGTGGTGAGTTTCATGTAGGCAATGCATTCAACCATACCTATATGGACTTCGTGGCTAGGTATAAGAGAATGAGGGGATACAATGTATTCTTTCCACAGGGATGGGACTGCCATGGACTACCTACAGAGGTTAGAGTAGAGAGAACTATAGGTAAATATAAAAGAGAGATCCCTAGGGAGGAATTCATAGCACTATGTAGAGAGTACACTCTAAAGTGGATTGAACCTATGAGGAGATCAATAAAAAGGCTCGGCTGTAGTATCGACTGGAGTACAGAGTACATGACCATGGATCCAGATTACTGGAGAAGAACTCAAGTAAGCTTCATACTAATGTACAAGAAGGGGCTTATCTACAGAGGATACCTTCCAATATACTGGTGCCCTAGGTGTGAAACCGCAATAGCAGAAGCCGAAGTAGAGTACAAGACTGTCAAGAGAAAATTATACTACTACAACTTTCAGCTAGAGAATGGAAAACCCCTCACTGTAGCGTCTACTAGACCGGAACTACTAGCATCTTGTGTCGCAATAGCTGTTAATCCTGAAGATGAGAGGTACACTGATCTAGTAGGTAAGCGTGCTAAAGTTCCTATTTACGATAGATGGGTCCCAATAATAGCTGATGAAGAAGTGGATATGGAATTTGGTACTGGAGTAGTCATGATATGTACCTATGGTGATAAGACAGATGTGAAGTGGCAGGCAAGACATAGACTACCAGTAGTAATCTCGATTGATGAGAGAGGAGTGATGAATGAGAAAGCGGGTCCTCTAAAAGGACTCACGATAGAGGAGGCTAGGATTAGAATAGTTCAACTTCTAAAGGAAAGAGGACTACTAGTTAAGGTAGAGGATATCGAGAGCTCTATCGGAACATGCTGGAGATGTCACACGCCTGTTGAAATAATTCCTAAGGAACAGTGGTTTGTAAAGACTAGAGAACTAGCTGATAGAGTACTAGAAGAGGCTAGAAAGGTAAAGTGGATACCGGGCTATATGAGAAGGAGGTTAGAGGATTGGGTTAACAGCCTAGATTGGGACTGGCCTATATCGAGACAGAGATTCTTTGCCACACCCATACCCATCTGGTACTGTAAGAGATGTGGTGAAGTAATTCTAGCCGAACTGGAGTGGCTACCCGTTGACCCTAGAAAAGATAAGCCTAAGATAGATAGATGTCCGAAGTGTGGTGGTAGTGAATTTGTAGGAGAAAATGATGTAATGGACACATGGATGGATTCTAGCATAACAGCTGCCGTCCATGCGGGATGGCCTGATACACTAGATAAGAGACTCTTCCCTGCAGATCTTCAATCAAATGGCTACGATATCATAAGGACCTGGGACTACTATCTACTAGTAAGAGGAATAGCACTCTTTGGAAAATCCCAATTTAAGACGGCTCTGATAAATGGAATGGTTAGAGGGACGGACGGACGTATGATGCATAAAAGTCTCGGGAATTACATTAGTCTAACAGAAGTGATAGATAAGCATGGTGCAGATGCCTTTAGACTTTGGGTTGCGAATTCGACAATCACAGGTTCCGACATAAGATTCTCATGGGAGGGAGTGGATTACACTAGGCGCTTCTTAACCAAGTTGTGGAACGCTGCTAGGTTCCTATCGCTTACTTTAGGAGATTTTGACCCTAGAGTAGAAGTAAGTGAAGATGAGTACAGAGTTGTAGATAAGTGGATTTTGAACCTATTGAAAAAATTAATCGTAGAGGTCACCGATGCTATGGAGAACTTCGACTTTAGAAGAGGCTCAGCCTCCATCATAAACTTCACATGGCATGTATTCTGCGATCACTACTTAGAAGTAGTCAAATATAGGTTAGCCCATGAGAATCCCTATAAAAGGTCTGCTCAGAAAACTCTCTACACAGTCCTGTTGAATATTTTAAAGTTGATCTCGCCATTCACTCCTCATATAGCCGAGGAGATATACCATACCCTCTATGCTAAATACGAGGGATGGAGAAGTATCACTATCTCAGACTGGCCTAAAGTTGACAAAATAGATGAGGAGAGTATTGCTAGAGGAGATGTCATTATAAAGACCATAGCAAATATGCGAAGAATTAAACACAATCTCAAGATACCACTAAATCAACCCGTTACCAAGGCTACAATACATGCTGGAAAGTATACTGAACTATTAAAGGACAACTTAGATGATATAGCAAACACTCTCTGGATAAGATTACTCGAGGTAGTAGAAGAAGGTAAAGGGAAATACGAAGTAAAGGAATACCCTGAAATAACTTTTGATATCCTAAGATGACACTGATTTCTCAATCTAATGCCTAGCCAACCATGAAAGTGCATTTTTGCGTATTACTCTAACGTATAAAGTATATATCCTTGTTCCAGGATTATAGGTTCACAACCAGCAGTACTAGACTAACTATGAACATTGCTACCCATATTAAGAAGCTCCATCTAATGATCTTAGCTCCATCTAACATTAGGAAAGGTATGAGATTGAAGAAGGCTATAATAGCGTTCAAGTACGCTATAACTCTAGCCATAGGAATAATTCTCAGTAGAGTGAAGAAGGCAGCTATGATTATATTAAGTATAGGACCTGCTAGTGCTATTTTACCTTCTTCCTCAGCAGTTAAAGATCTGAGAGGAAGTATGCTCACGTATCCCGGTACTATTATCTTTATAGGCATAAACGGTATTATCGAGATTAGTGTCAGTAGTACACCGATGGGCGATAGTACATATCTAGCATGGTGACCATAGGATTGAGCTACAAACTTATGAGCTAGCTCATGGAACACATAGCAGGTTATAGCAGCTATAAAGATAGTGATTATCCAGATGGGATGCCATGGTACTATAGATAAGAATACTAAGAACACTAGGACAGCTGCTAGTAGTAGACTTTCCAACTCTCCTCTGTAGAAATGCATAGATGGTCTAGTAGGTTTTAGGGGTACTACTCTTCTAGATGGTGCAGGCGGTGGGGATGATACTTCAGCTGGGGTATAGCGAGGTTGCCATACTCCTCTTACTAGCGCTGGACAATTATGCTTCTCTGGTAGATGGTGTTCAATACAGAATATACCACCACAGTAACTGCATTTAAAAGGTAGGACCACTTCCTTACCACAGTACTCACACTTAGCCATGATTTATATTATTTTATCTACTTCTTAAACTTACCTACTTTGGCACTCTCTCTACTTAAGTAGGGAGGTTCTTGCTTCTTGTGGGGGGTTCATCGAAGCGAGGACTGTGCCACCACCGATAGGCATACCCCCATCACGGGAGTGTCCATTCCCTCAAAATATCTTGGCGCTCTATTATTCAAGTTTAACGCTATTCATCCCTCTCTCTGAAAAGGGGGATTTTCTGGCGATTTTTTGTAATGCTATTCTCTTAGCCTATTGGACTCTCGATTATTCTGTTCACCATTACAACTCCTTCGATAATATTGTCTCCTATCATATCTATCACTCCCTGAACTTCCTCCTCTAAATCCATTAGTGTAGTACTAGCATCTCTGGAACACCTTAAAGCCATCATAAATCCATCCATCAATCTACTCTCCTCCTCAACTAGTTCCTCTAGTCTCTCTAAGAACTCCTCCACATACTCACACTTCTCCAGTAGTTCATCTACGGCTCTTACATTTACTATGGGAAGTGTACAACTAAATACTTCTACCTCTTCTAATCCACTTATATTGAGATCTCGAATACTATACTCTACCTTAGTGATAGTGGGTATTAGCACTTCTACATACTCTTCAGCTATTATGTCTCTATGCTTATCTATCAACATCTGAGCCCTCCTGTCTCCTAGCAGGACGGAAAGAGGGAGTCCTATTTCAAGTCCTTTGAGTAGTCTATTTGCTTCTTCTGACTTTAACCTCTTGTATAATTTCTCCTCATCTATGTATATCTCATGTACCAGTAGTGAGCCGTGAGTAGTGGGGATAGAAGTTAGTTTCTCGGAGGGGGGAATATCTTGTACATCCTCTGTATACAATACTCTAGCTGGTGCTACTAGGAGTCTCCACTCTCCTTCATACGACTGAATTGCTTCAATGACTTGAAGAATATCTCTAAGCTTAGACCTTCTTATCCTATCCCCAAGTAGCACTCGATACTTCATATTTCCCATATCTCTATATATAAACCGGTTTTAATATACTACCATGATGATTACATAAGGGATGGGCAAATAAGATTTGATAATACATTTTAATTTCTGAATACTATTCTAACCTCAATCCTGATTTCTCAACTACTTCTCTAAGGGTCTTGATAGCTCTTAAAGCTATTTCTCTAGGATCAAGTTTCCAGTAATCTTCATTAAATAGCTCTACTGAGAGATAGCCTTTATAGCCCTTCGAGTCCAAGATCCCCAGGAACTTAGTCAAGGGTATTACGCCTAGTCCCGGGTATACTCTATCTCTATCGGTAAGCTCTTCTCTAGGCTTATCTATACAGTCGTCTATGTGTACATGCCTTATCAGCTCTCCTGGTATAAGTTCTACATTGTCTATATTTCCATCTCCTCTGTAGACGTGGAATATATCTACTACTAATCCTAATTTCTCATCTCCTATAGTCTCGATTATCTCTAAGCATATTGGTATTTCATGGAACCACTCTAGTGCTATTTGAGCTCTATAGCTAGAGCATAGGTCTAGAACCCCTCTCAGTCTGCTAGCATATCGCTCCTTCGCTTTTTCTATGTCTAAACCACCTAAACCCTCAGCACATACTATTATGTAGTCTGCCCTTATCCTCTCAGCTATTTTTAGAAGTCCTTCCATTTCCGATAGTCTCGATCTAAAATCCTCCTCATTGGAGAATACAAAGCCTCCTATTGCACATAGAGCTGGTACTTTTACCTCGTATCTAGAGAGTAGAGCCTTTAGCTGGTCTATACTCTTCCTTTTTAAATACTCATTCAGCTTTCCTATCCATATTTCCACTCCTTTGAATCCAACTTCACGTGCAACCCTAATATCATCTTCAAGAGCATATGGCATAGTAGTAGCTCCATTTAAACAGGACTTCAACTCAGTCACCTTAACCTCTTTAACCAACTGATTAATAAGCTAACCGCATACCTAAGCTCAGATCTCTTTTAAACCTATGACTACTATTGGAATCTTTGCTCTTATCCTCTCTTCATTGAGCTCTTCTAGGGGTATAGAGTAGGCTTGGGATATTCCCTTTAGGTCTCCTGTCTCTACTAGTACTTTTAGTGCTGTTCTAAGGGGTTCTGGTCTAGATTCAATATAGCTCCAATCAGCCCCACTCCTCCTAAACTCCCTAGCCCACTCCAGCTCGGATCTGAGAACCTTCATTACTTTACGGTACTTCTTCCAGTCTATAGTTAGTCCCACACCCTTGTGCATTCTCTCTAACTTCTCTCTATAGGAGACCATATTCTCTCAACCTTCTCCTAGAGAATTCTATTCCAGTATCCTCTATAAAGGTTCTTATTTTAGTTCTGAGCTTCCTTCTCGAATATAATAGAGCGAGTACATCTAGAGAGTCGTAGACTTCAGTACTATGGAGTTCTTCTAGGAATGCTGTAGCTATCTTTGGTGATGCGTTATTAGTAAGAAGAGGTAGACCAGTGTATTTTGCAAAGGCTAGGACATATGCCTTTGGAGGATCTATCGAGGGTAGGTTAGGGTCGGAATTTATGATCTCGTATAATTTCAGTGCTAAAGAGTCTACTAGGTCTATCCTAGGTGCTAGAAGTAATCTCTTAGTCGCCAATAAATACGAGATAAAGCTTCTTGCAGGTTCACGTTTAATTTCTACAAATATTACGATCGGTAGTATCAATCTATTATATAACTTGAATATATCTTCTCTCTGCCTAAAAACCTAGTCCCTTATTTTTTCGTTTATAAGTATATAATAGCTAACCAGTAACTCGGTCAAAGCTTGTACTATTCTACTATAAAATCTTAGTATTAATATTCCTGAGAGTAAAATTGTTGTTAAAAACTATTCACGAAATTGTGATTAGGAGGAGTAAGAAGGGTAGTAAGAATAGAATGATACGTTTAGCGATAGATGTTAATGAGTACTTGAAATGTGCAGAAAAGGCTCCTGAGAACACTGATATCGATACCCATACACTAGCGATTATAGTGAGTATAAGGTCTACTGGTAGTTTCCATCTTAACTCCTGAAATAGGAAGTATAAAACTCCACCAATGTATATACTCCACGAGATCGTCGGAAGTAGGTTGAGTAGTCCTACTCCAATATTTTTGAGATTACTAAGACCCTCTGTTATCCTCTTTAAACCTATAAACTCTGTCAGTGCGAATATTAGTGAGAGCATGTCGAAGGTAGCTGGTATTATAGTGAATACTAAAGATGGCTTGATTAATATAGCACCTACAGTTGTGATTATTCCAGCTATACCAGTACCTATGGAAAGCCCGAGTGCAATTACACGCTCCTCTATCCTTAGGGTTATACTACCATCCTTAACCCTAACCTCCTCTTCTCTCTCACAAGATATACCCACAACATCTTTAAACCTCTCCTCTAGAACTCCAATATTACTAATAACTACTAAAATGGACATTACGATGAAGAGATAAAATGAAAATATTATCCACATAAGGGTGGCACTATATTCATAGGACACGAGTATCAGTATGGATAGAACGATGCCTAAAATTAGGCATGTAAGGAGGTAGTGGTAATTTAAGTTCACACTCCTCTCAGAAGGCTTTTTGTCTAGGAAGGCGTAAATATAGGTCCTTCTAAGATCGTTAATGATGGTTATAAAGTGCCTGACGAGAATTGTCAGAAAACATAGTATTCTATTATATCTTGGAGATACATTCCACTTCTTCACCTCCTTTAAATTTTTACTGGATACCAAGCTCACGAGGATAGATGAGAAGAAGAATACTTCTACCGATATTATTATACTAGTCCATAGATACTCTAGATTAGTCATATAGATTACGGTTACATACATAGCGGTCTCATTCAGAAAGCGTAGAGCTTCCGAGACCGGTAGCACGCGAACACTTAGGAGCGGACGAAGAGCGAATAACATAATCATTAGCACTAGCATACAGAGGGTGAGAATTATGATATTTCTTACCTTAGTACTTCTTTTAGACATATTCTTTTAATCCATACACCCGATAAATATAAGTCCTTCTATAGGATTAAACCTATACCCTCCAACAATTCACTCCTATAATCTCTAATTATACTTCTCCATAATTCCAAAAGATCTATTTCTTAGGATAGCTTTTAATTATAGAGTTGGTATTAGATCGAGAAATGATATGATGAGATACGTCATAGCCGGGATAGATGAGGCTGGAAGAGGGCCTGTAATAGGGCCCATGGTGATGGCTTGTGTTGCTATGGAGAAAGAGCGCCTTACCTATTTGACTAGAATCGGGCTTAGGGATTCTAAGGTAGTGAGCAGGACTAGGAGAAAGTACTTAGCACGTAGAATAAAGGATTTAGCAAGAATAGTCCTAGTAGAGATAGTAGAGCCTAGAGAAATAGACAGAGCAGTCGAGGGCAAAGACTACAAAAATCTTAATGATCTAGAGGCGGCTACTGTAGCTAAACTCATTACGAGGATTAGAGATAATGTTAAAACCTTTTATGTGGACAGCCCGGATATAAAACCTCTTAGATATATGAGGAGGATACTAGTTCATCTAGAGAGGCTAGGGTATGATACTGACATAGAACTTATATGTGAGAATAACGCCGATAAGAAGTATGCAATAGTCTCTGCAGCCTCTATAGTAGCTAAAGTGATAAGAGATAGGGAAATAGAGAAGCTCTCAAAAATATATGGAGACATAGGCTCAGGCTATCCATCAGATCCGAAGACCTTGAGGTTTCTTAGAGAAATCCTGAGGGCTGGAACCATTCCCTCCTTTGTGAGAAGATCATGGAGAACAGTGAGTAGACTACTGAGAGAATTATGATTTGAGGGATAGTCTTGTTAGTATATTATGTAGTACGCTAATTAGTATATCCGCAGATCTGATGACCTCGATGCTCATGGGTTTACCTACTGTAGTATCTCTAACCTGTATTCCTATAATTAACCACTTTACACGACGCTTTAACTCATTCTCCACTATCTTCATAATTAGAGGGAGAGGAATAGTATGCGTAGTCACTGGAGATATTTCATTTACTATGCTCTTCGCATCCCCGAAGACTATAGATCCTGGCTCTAGTCCTGCTTCAATAGCATCTATTAGGACTATGGTCTTTGAATTGAGCTCTACTAATTTATACGCATAACTTTCAAGAGAAGAATAGGCTAATATGATGTTAGCATGTCCTAGATTCTTTAATTTCTCAGCTATGTATACTCCTACTCCATCATCCCCTTTGAGTTTATTCCCTAATCCTACTATAGCAAGTGGTGGTTCCAGAGATCTTTCTATAGTCTCCAGAAGCTCCTCAGAGCTCAAGCTTCTCATTTAATTCCCTTAGGTAGCTTTTATCGGGGATTATGCATTATCTCTTTCTGAAGATACCACTTACTCTAGAGCACATAGGTATTATAGCTTTAGGCTCTATCACCGCTCCAGGAGACACTGAAGAGTTAGCTCCTATCTTGACTCCATCAGCTATTATAGCACCTAGGTGTTCTCTTCTACTATCCACTATTCTATCGTTTACCACGACCTTTATAGTATCGCCAGTAATACTAGTTGCGGGTATCATTACCCCACTTTCAAGGTATACTTCCTCTCCTAGTATCGTATCAAAGATGGAGCAGTGACTGTTAACCGTACACTTATACATTAGTAGAGAGCCACTTACGTATGATAGTGGTCCTATCTTCACCCCATCACATATTACGGTATAGGGTCCTATGACTGCATTTGCGCCTATTATTACATCTCTACCTATATACACAGGTCCTATTACAGTGGTACCACTCTCTATTACACTATTCTCCATTATAACTACCTCTCCCTCCATAACTACACCTCTCTCCACTCTTCCCTTTACACACGTCTTCAAGTATTTCAGAAAGTACCTATTAGCATCCAGTAGATCCCACGGGTAGTTTAGATTGTACCACCACTCTCCACTATCTGTAACTACTCTCACTGGATTATCTAAACTCACTAACTCTAGGGTTTTTATGAGCTCCCTCTTACCCCTTATAGTTGGTCGTGTTTTAGGTAAGTATTTGAGCACATCTGGTGTTAATATATATATTCCTGAGTTTACTACAAACTTTCTCGTATATATAGGGATTCGAGAGGATTTTCTCAATCTCATATCTTTATCAAAAACTATCTGAGGCTGTGTCTGTAGATCTGCTTCATTGGGAGACTGTTCTACTCCCAGTACTACTGGACACTGTTCCTCCTCAAAGACCTTAACGACCTTATGTATTCTCTCAGCATCAGCTGTTATATCTCCATGTAGTACGAGGACGGGTGAGTCTTCAATAAAGTCCCTAGCTTCATATACTGCTACTGCTGTTCCATTAGTGTTCTTCTGGTCTATGTATGTTATTTCTACGCCCATATTGGCTCCAGTTCCTACAGTACTTTCTATAAGGTCTTTCTTGTAGTGTACTACTATGCCCACCTCTCTTATGCCTATTTTAGCTACTTCTTCGACTAGCCTTATTATAATTGGCTTATTCAGTACGGGTAGTAAGTGCTTAGGTTTAACTTGGGTTAGTGGATTGAGATCTGATCCTCTTCCAGCTGCTAGTATTAGTGCCTTCATCCTATCAATTAGTATACATAGTGCATAGTACTATTAAATCTTCTACTCCTTGAATTTCATAGTTAACATTTTTTAGTAACATCATCCCAAAATTCTAAGATGCTCAAAGTAGATCTACATGTGCACACTAAATACTCAGATGGAGATAGCTTGGAGAGAATTATTTACTATGCTAGAAGATGTAATCTTAATGGACTAGCCATTACAGACCATAATACCATAAAAGGAGCCTTGAGTATTGCTAAGCTAACTAGAGATCTCATAATCATTCCTGGGATCGAATTAAAAACTGACGTAGGACATGTACTACTACTAGGGGTCAAGGAGAAACCATCTAAGATTATGGATTACATAGAGTTATATGAATGGTCTATGGAGAATAGTATCATAGTTGTACTAGCTCACCCCGTGGCAACCCTAGGGAGAACGCTATCCAGAATAAGGGTCTTGGAAAGGTACAAGCCTCATGCTATTGAGGTTCTTAACTCCACCTATCCCCTCTACTCTGTGGCCACTAAATTATCCGAGTTCATAGCTAAGAGCTTAGGATCATCTGGAGTGGCTGGAAGTGATGCTCATAGAGCATATCAAGTGGGTCTATGCTACACTCTTATAAACTCGAATCCCGAAGTAGAAGATGTACTTGAAAGTATTAGGAGGGGTCGTGTAAAACCGCTAGGATCACCAACACCTCTCCCTATGAGGCTTGAGCTTATGATGGGTTTTCTATCAGATTTCTTCAGAAAGGAGGGTTAACTATCGAAATAACCACTTTTCTTCAGGCATATTCAGTACTCTAGCATTATCATGATCTTTATCGAAGTTTAATCCCTTTACTATAGCTATTGGAATACCCTCACTACCATTTCCCATTACTAGCTCCGCTGCTGATGCTATTTCATCTACTATGGCTATCCTCTTAATTTTCAAGGTGTACCCTTTTAGATCCTTTGATCCTCTGTAGTCCTTGAAGGCCTTTATTCCAGAGATTCCTATTGCTACATCTATCTGACCCTCTCTGAGAGGTCTTCCTTGAGTATCCGTAATAACTACAGCTACATTACATCCAGTTAATTCATGTAGTCTACGTCTGATCTCTCTAGCTGATTTATCAGGATCCTCAGGAAGAGTTAACACTATATCATCTCTACCCGCTACATTAGATCTATCCACTCCAGCATTTGCACATACCATTCCATGTTTAGTCTCTACTATAAGATGCCCTCTCGTAGCTTTAATTATCCTCCTACTTTCTCTAAGTATCACCTCAACTAGTCTAGGATCTTTTCCTGTGATAGTACTTAGTTTTATAGCCTTCTTAGAGGGTGTTATTCTACTGAGGTATATCACTCTTCTCTCAGTCTTAGCTACTATCTTAGAGGCTATAACTATCACATCTCCATTCTCAATACCTACACCCTCTCTTTTTGCAGTTTCTACAATCAACTTAGCTATATCGTCCCCAGGGCCTATCTCAGGTATACTCTCAAGTCCTATTATCCTTATCTCCCTAGCCATCATCTCCTCCCCTAGCTCTCTTTTAAAAATTAGAGTCCACTTAGATTAGCCTTTTTCTAAGCCTATCTTACTGGTTAATATGATAATTAGTGTCATTAGAAAGCGAAATGTTTATTTTTAAGTTCATTTTCCTAATGAAGATATTCAGTAGTGGAGGCGAGAACTATCAAGCATAGGGTAAGTGTAGAGGACATAGTTACACTATGGAGAGAAGGGCTTACTGATAGGGAGATAGCGGAGAGGCTAGCTGTAAATCCCTCTACTGTAAACTACTGGAGGAGAAAACTGAAATTACCAGCTAATAGGAAGAATCTCATAAGCAAAGAGGAGCTTCAAAAACTTGTTGATAAGGGATATAGTTTGAGGAGACTAGCGAGGGAACTCAACCATGACATAAGTACTATCAAGAGATATCTCAACCTGTACGGTATAGAGATCGAGTACAAAGGCAGAGGTAGGAGAGTAAACTTCGATGTGGAGAAGTTCCTGATAATGTATAGGCGAGGACTCAGCGATAAAGAGATAGCTAGGATCATGGACGTTTCTATTTCATGTGTGTATAGGTGGAGGAGGAAGTTTAACTTACCACCCAATAGGAGGAGGACGCATAGAGAGAGAGCTAAAAAGCTCGTAAACGAGTTTATGACTAATAGGGACGTATGCGTCCTAGAGGAGCTAGTAGAGTATGTGACATCCAAGGGAATAAGTTATAGTACATTCTATGGAGTTCTAAAAGATCTGAGAAAAGAGGGATCATTAAATATAATACGTCTAATCAGGGGAAGAGGTCCTAGAAAAAGGTATAAAGCACATGACCTATTTGGAGCACTCACTTGTAAAAGCCTAGTCTATACTAATCCCCTTAAATTGATAGACTTCCTGAAGAAGCATATGGACATGGATGATTCGAGGAAAGTAAATGTTGTAACAAAAGTACTTAGAAATGTAATACCGTATGACCTATATCAGCTGTGGATCAAGCATAAATAAGGTATAATTTAAACATCATTATTCACTTGGGCTCTTCGTTTTCCTCTATCATAAATCTAACTATATTCTTAACTAGCTCTAGATTATCCTCTACATTATTAAAGGGATCTAGTATTACGGTTACATCACCTATAGCTAGAACTCTATCCCTCATGGCCATTACGATTGGAGTATACTTTCCACGTCTTTCGAAGATGGAGTGATATGTGCTATTGCTCGTGAAGGCGAGCCCTGTTCCATTAGTATACACATGTGTGCAGGTGAAGAATACTAACTTTGATATATTACTCATGAGCTTATGCTCTGAAAACTCTTTTACTATGATATTCCTATATATACCATAATTCTCCTTCATATTGTAGAGATATCCATCTGTAAAGTATACACCAAATTCCTGGGCTAATGAATTTATACTCTTTGCGAAGATCCCAGCTGGTTCATGGAGGAGGAGGAGTCTACCACAGTTACCTATATACTCTTTAATGGCTTTTATAGTATCCCTCTCGTAATCCGCTGTAGGTGTCATAACTATTAGGCATTTAGGGTTCTTCTTCAAGTACTCTTTTAACTTCTCCTTCTCCGATACTATAACTACTTTATAGCCTCTGGAGTTCAACTCTCCAAGTAGACTACTCATTAGTGGGAGTGGAATGTAGTTCTTATGTGATCCATCTATGAGTATGAAGCGATTCTCCTCTACAGAGGGATAACCCTTTACACTCTCCTTTCCATAGTTCTTAGCTATCTCCCTACTCATGAAGATGGGTATCTGTTCCATCCATATTGTCGCTACATAGCTACTGGAGTTTATGAAGAGAGGAGAGAGATAGTATAGTGAGTTTTCAATCATGGTAGTCCTTCTTAAAAACTCTATAGTGAGCTTGGTCCTATTTAGCCAGAGAGCATGTCCTATATCTTTTGCTAATTCCGCTTCCTCTCTCTTCGTTATCTCGACTACCTCATACTCTTTAACTCCTGTTAGATTAGCTACTAATGATATAGCATCTGTTAGAGATCCTAATCTATCTATAAGTCCTAGTTCGAGAGCTTTACTACCTATGTAGAGCATTCCTTGAGAGAGGTTAGAGAGAGATATTTTTAACCTATCTCCTCTACCTTCTTTAACAGCTTTTAGGAAATTATTGAGAGCTTCCTTAACTATTAGACAGTATGTGGAGACTTTAAAGCCTGTGTACTTATAGGGTCCAGTCTCTACTAGTATCTCTGAGGGTATTATCAGTGGTGGCATGAGAGCTATCACGCCTACGTTTCCTATGAAAGAGGTGGGCTCAGCTATTATGTAATCTCCTGCGAGTGAGATATAATATCCTCCAGATGCCGCTAATCCCTCTATACACACTACAACTGGCTTTACTCTACTGAGCCTCTTTAGGCTATAATATACATGCTCTACTGTGGAAGCTGTTCCTCCTGGAGAGTATACTCTTACTACAACTCCTACTATAGTATCATTTCTCTCCGCCTCTCTAATGGCTTTTAAATACATTTCCTTAGAGTACTCTGTAATAATGTATCCGTGTATTTTTATTACTCCTATTACAGGTTTTCGTCTAGGTACCGAAGTGTAAAATACTATTATCGTTGAGATTGTAATTACTAATGCCAATATTATCGTAATTACCTTATACCTCAATTTAATCCAGTTCTTTAACTTTGGATAGTACATGTATTGTTTATTATTACATACTGTTAATAAATATTAACCACATTACTCAGGGTATTCCTTCAGTAACATTCCCTCTAGTCCTACGGGGCGTAGTCTTATAGCCATATTGTAGGCTGTGGTAAGCTTACTCTCACTTTCAGCATATATTTCAAGTAGTACTTCACCCCTCTTGACCTTTGCACCAGCTTTAACATGTACTACTACTCCAGCCCCCTTATCCTTGGGTGCTCCTGCGGCCTTTGCTATAGCGGTTATAGCCGTATTATCCACATTAGTCACATAACCGTCTACAGGTGCTGTTATCTCCACTTTCTTATCTCCTATAGGTAGATCCTCTAGCTTTATATTTGGATCCCCTCCCTGAGCTTCTATTATCTCTTTCATCTTTTTCCAAGCCTTACCAGTAAAGAGTATCTCTTTAGCTAGATCCTGACCACTTCCCCTGCTAGTTATTCCCGCGATTTCAAAGATCAATCCAGCTAATGATGTAGCCTTCTCTATCAAGCTCATGGCACCCCTCCCTTCTCTTAGAGCTATAAGCGCCTCCTTAGCCTCTAGAGCTGGACCTATGTAGTAGCCTATGGGTTGTCCACCATAGGTTATAGCACACTTTAGCCTTAGACCTAGTCTCTCACCCACTTCTACAAAGAGTCTAGCCATCCTATTGGCTATGTCCATGTTACCTACCTTAGCTCCCCTACCAACTGGTAGGTCTACTACCAGTCTAGATACTCCCATGGCTACTTTCTTAGAGAGTATACTAGCTATGGTTTGGCTTAAAGGATCTGTGCCTAAGACCCTCTCAACCTTTATAAATATATCATCAGCTGGCGCTATATTCAATCTACCTCCCCATACTATGACACCTCTCGTCTTCGTGGCTACTTCCCTTATCTCATCGAGCTCTAGGTCTACTCTAGCGAGGACCTCCATAGTATCCGCAGTTCCGGCTGGACTAGTTATAGCTCTACTACTGGTCTTTGGTATTAGTAGTCCAGCTGCAGCCACTATGGGTACTTCTAATAATGCTACCTTAGAATTCCCTGGAACTCCCCCTATACTGTGAATATCGTATACTACATCTTCAAATACCATTCTGTTCCCCGTCTCAACCATAGCCTCTGTGAGATGCGCTATCTCCTCAGAGTCTAGTCCTACTAGCTCTTGGGCTAGTAGAAAGGCCGTTATTTCTATCTCAGAAAGGGATCCACTAACTACATCTCTGATTATTGAGAAGACTTCCTCTTTAGTTAGCTTACCTCCAGATATCTTCTTTCTTATGAATGTGACTGAAGAAGGAGGACTTACAGGGTATACCCCGACTACATCTCCTTCACTCACTCCTAGAACTTCTACAGTCTCTCTAGGTAGTCCTATACTTCCAACTGGTACTAGACTCCTAGTTAGGGCTACAGCAACTGTTAAACTCTTATTACCATATGTCAACATGATCCTATCGTATGGGTAAATGTCTAACTTAGAGGCATCTTCCTCATTCATTAGAATCATCCTAGTACCGCCATATTTAAGATCTATACTTTTGATAGTGAATTTAGCCATACTAGGATCCCTCAGGACAAGATTATAATACGAAGAGAGAGCTTATAAATTTATCATCATCAAGTAAATGGGGAGAAATTAACACTAAGGATTATCAATTTAGAATCTACAATTTATGGAGTAATCCATATTCTCTTTACACCTATTTTATCGAAGTCTTCGTCTTCTGTAGCTATTGCCTGTAATCCATGAGTTTCTATCGTCGCTGCATGTATCGAATCTGAAGGTTTAAACCTATACTTAGTCATTAACTCTTTAGCCCTTAGATACTCATTTAGACCTATTGAGAGGACTTCGACATAAGGTAATACTACTTTGTCTATAAACTCTAATGTTTCCACATACTCTATATCGTACTTCCTCTTGGATACGTATACTACCTCGTCTAGCACGAGTATGTTGGTGAACAGCATATGGTTTACTACTAAATCCAGCCAAAAATCCTCGATAAGCCTAGCTTCCTCTTCTGGCATTTTAACATTAAGATAGACAAGTAAACTCGCGTCCACAAATACCTTCATTATTCAAACTCCTCCTCTAAGTCAACTCTAGCTAGGTCTCCTAGCCTAGCTTCTCTACCTCCTAGTCGCTTCCTCCTTTCTCTAATCCAATTCAAGACTTCTTTAGGATCTTCCACCCCTCTTAATTTTAACTCGCCCTCAGCAGGCTCTAGGATCACATAGCCTCCCTCCTTAATCCTATAGGCCTCTCTGAAAATCTTGGGTATAACTATCTGACCCTTGGGGCCAACCTTAATCCTAATTCTAACCAATAGTACCACTAAGTATAACCATTAGTAAAACAAAATATAAACCTATCTGACGGGTCGGATAATAGATAAGCATACAGCATATGTCTTTCAACTCTTTTGCTATTTCTACAGTATATGAAGCGCAGGTAAAAGTACACATCACTCAGTTTCGCTAGAAATTAAGGACAAAATGAGGTAAACAGGCACCTGATCCCATTATCCTAGAGGCCAAAAAGCGTGGAAAAGGTTAAGATAAGCCAACTCCCAGCTTGTTGAAAAAGTTAGGAAAAAGTTAAGACTCCAAGGAGAAATGGGAGACATAGATGGTCGAATGGAGATTCTTAAAAATGGAGCGAAAGGTCAGATCGTCACGAGGTCTTCATCTACTCAGACTGGGACGGCTTCATCACATGAATTATCTATGATAAGTACTATATAAGCATGCCCTAGAATGGAATAACCTCAAGAGTGGGGAGAGAAAGCTTCATCTATTGGTAAATAGATATTGAATGAATTCATTAGTTATATGTCAATTGTATAATATTAGAGAGACATAAGACTCTGAGTTTAATGTGCATACGAAAGATATTTAGAACTTTTATAGAGTAGTTAAATTTGAGTGATATTGGGATGGAGAAGAGACCATTACTCGCTAGTGGTACTATTGTAGAGGACTACGAACCTCTCTTTATGTACTGGAGGGTAGCAGAGGATAGAGGTGCCGAGAAGATAACACTAAAGAATGAGGATTTCGAGTATCTTAAACTACTATTAGATAAAGAGGAAAGGATAACGCTACTCAAACTGAAGAATAGACTATTATCCACAATGCTAGAGCGAGTAGATCCAAATATTGCTGTAGAGGCCTATAGGAAACTCGGTATAGAGGTACCACCAGATGTTGCTAGGAGAATGATAGCTGAAATATTAGTGGGATGGTTAGTAGAGGCTGCAGAGACTCTAAACTTGATAAAACTCAGAAAGCTCTACAAGTAGAACTAACTCTAATAACTATACTGAACTCTTACTATAGTC
>CAZFTG010000024.1:0-22292 GCA_964522205.1 uncultured Thermoproteales archaeon | reverse complement strand
GTGTACACTAGGGCTTGGCACGTCTCTCTTAGTCGCTCTAGTCTGCTTCGCTGGTCTAGTGCTTGGAGCTATAAGGGAGGCTACGGGTGATATTTGGGCTTCAACTCTCTTCCATGGAGGGGTTGTAATAGCCTACTGGATTTCATCTTTAAGTGATAAGGGATTGACTATGGTCAGCTTAGGGATTGACTGGGCTATCTTCTTCACTAAGCTCTTTGACACCTTCCTCAGGGAAGCTGAGCATTTAAATGCACGCTTAACCTATACAGACTCCCACGGAAGTAGAAAGGGAACTTAGGAGTACTTCATTAAAGGCAAGGTTCTAGTCTAAAAGAAGGAATTCTTTTATCCTTTTAATTCTTTCGCTCTTCTCTATTCCCCTGAAGCCAAGCGTAAACATATAAATTTTCGTAAACTGTTAGGAAATAGTCTAGGATAGTTTCCTGTGCAAGTAAACCAATCCTACTCCTAATCTCATAAGCCTCTTTTACCACATCGAATCCTAGGACATAGGCATTACCAGAAGTAGGCTTTGTAGCAGGGTATTGATAGTAGTAGTTTTTCCAGCACCATTAGGACCTATATAGCCAATAATTTCATTCATCTTAACCTTGAAGGTTACACCTTTAAGAGCTTCAACACCATTGCGATATATTTTCCTCAATTTAAAAGTCTCTATAGCATACTTCACGTTAAATCACCAGAAAAAAGATTCTAGGTAACAGTTTATACCTTGTATCCTTATGTGCATATTAGACTCCATTACATAAAAGTTACATGATAGAGTGGCTTCTTTTCCAATATTTTATTTTATTCAGCCATTCTCTTATTTTGTATTCTCCTATTTCTTCTATGTTATATTGTTTCATCTCTTCAGCGAACATCTTGACTCCGTCTGATGGGTTAGTAGTTTTTATTTTTTCTTATTTGGAAGTTCAAGCTCTATAGTAGGTATTTTTTGAACAACTCTGAGGTGTACGGTATTAAATGTAAAGAAGCGCCTTTCTCAATAAATTTCAAATAATCTCTAAGATAAATAGAATTACGAGGAACACTTCATGTTTCGCTCCTTGATTAACAGCCCATGGGAGTGTAGTTATGTCAACAACGACATTTATATATCTTTTTTCTTAACAGGAGAACCTAAAGCTCTGAGTGAATCTTTTCTTAGAAAAATTTTAGAAAATAAATTTTCTTCTAAGAGAAGTTTGGCTTGAGAATATTATAATGGATTTTGAATGGCAATTTTTTGAAAAAGTAAAGAAATTGCAATAACAGCTGGTAAGCTTAGAGCCAAGTATTACAAAAAGGGGTGTGAACTATCATTTTTAGATTGGATAAATTGCTACCCAATCTTAAAAATGTCAGAAAATTGTCACTGAAGATGAAGATTTTTGAAAGTAGAGATCTACTAGTTGAGTGTACGTTAATCAATGAGTGATAGCTCATAATCCTACTTGGAAACTTTTCCTATTCTCCGCTAACATTCAGTCAAACCAACCGTATTTGTATCCAGTCTCGTACATAACTAAAATATTTTTTATGGGTGTTATTGGTTGAATGTTATGGCATGGAGCCAAAATATATCCTCCACCTCTTCCAAGAACTTTTATATTGTATATAACTTCGTTTTTAACCTCTTCTTCCGACCCGAATGGTAAAGTATATTGGTTATCTACTGCTCCATGAAAAACTACTTTATCCCCAAACTCTCTTTTAAGTTCCTCCCTATCCATTCCTTTACATCTCCATTGGATGGGATTAAGTATATCTATACCTGCCTCAATCATATCTGGTATAATTTTTCTAATAGCTCCATCACTATGATGGAAAACGTATACACCATGTTGATGTGCTAAATCTATCATCCTCTTCATTCTAGGAATAAAAAATCTACGTATCTGTTTTGGAGAATATAGTAAATCGTTTTGCCCGCCGAAGTCTTCTGCAACATAGCTTAGCATAACCCTTCCGCCAGCTTCTTTATAAATTCTCCTAGTATTCTCGTAGCAGAAGTCGAAGAGTCTGTCTAGACAATAGTCAACAATTTCTGGATGACGTATAAGATCGATGTATGCCTGTATCTCTCCTCTCAAATGTTTATATATTAGGAATGGTTCAGAACCTCCACCAATTATTGGATAATCCTCTATATCCTTAACTTGCTCTCTAATTACAGAATAATCAAAAAGGTCTACTGTAGGCCACTCATAGTTTTCTTCTATTTCCTTTACAGACTTGTATTTTGCAAGCGGATGAGATATGCACTCGTAGTATATGCCAGCTTTATAGTTTACAGGTTTGTATTCACATCCATATATATCTGTATTCTCGGGTAAGGGTGGACCGATGTACTTAGGGCCTACGTGAAAAGCTTTATCTATGTGAAGCTTCTCATACAGTTCTATTTCAGAATCACATTTAAGATATTTCATAAGCATTTGGGTAACTTCTCTGGTAGCCCAATAATCCATCGGAATCCTATCAACCTTTTCACGTTTAAGAATCGCCAGCCATCTCTCTCTAGGTTTAAGGCTTTCAGACACTTAAATCACCTAACTCTACCGATTTCCTCCAGTACCTTTAATAAATTTTTCCTTTTTAAGTAATAAATATAAACGGCAAATTCAGTAGTATGAAGCTCCCAGAGTATGCACAATATCTTTGGATTGACGATTGAAGATGTAGCCATGAAAATCGCTCTTGAATGTGTGAGTAGACTGGAAGAGGAAATAGGGGTTTCAGAAGATACGTATTGTTATGAATTAGTCATCAAAAGATTGGATGGAAGTGTTTCAGAAAAGGAAGTTTTGGCGGAACTCCCATCGGAGTACAGAGATGTAATCCTATGGAATGCAGGTACGATAACGATACCAAAATCTTTAGGAGTATATTATAACCAGTCTGAAGGGAAGGTGGTAATAGAATGATGCCTCTTGAAACGATTTTCAAATTCTTCCTTTACCTTGTGATCATCCTGGTAGTCATAGGTTTGATACTTCATTTTAGATCATCCATAATCAAAGCGTTAGACTTGTGTGGAATCTTTCCTTCTTACTATGAGGAAGAGAGGTGTGAAATGATAGTTTCAGAAGAAGTGGAGATAACATCAAGTATGCCTAGGAAATACTGTAAATTGTGTTGATCAAGAACTGGAGAGAAAGGTTATGACAGAGATTGCATATGTTATGTGGTTAAGGGTAGATTTGTACCAACCTCTTTTGAAGAAGAGAATTGTGAGCTTTTATGTGATAGAGAAGTGAATTCACTTACCTTCACCTACGATCATCTGTTCAAAAAGGTAAGAATAGAGTGTCTGGCATGAAAGGGTCTCAGGCAATTTTTTTAACAACAGAAATCAAGGTTCTTGAAACTCTCAACAATTCTTCATCATCAAAGGGATGGGTAAACTCAAGAGAAACATCCTCTAAGATCCCAGAGAGACGAATGTAAGCCTCATAACCATAATCCCTTCTCATCTTTCTCAAATTTAATTTACCCCGAAAGCATAGCTTGTTAGGGGTGTCAATCTTTAGTTTAAGAATAAAATTTAGAGAGGTTTCATGGACTTGAGTACTAGCTTAACTCCTCCGCCTTTAACCTCCAATACTCGTATACTTCTCTGAGTAGTTCATCAGTCCTGTATGCACTCCAAATCGCTCCTGCAAACCTAGAGAATAGTATCGCTATGAATAGTATATGCGTAACATTAGGGAAGTAAAGACGAGGTGGACTAGGTAGATTTTTAGTATATTGTTCCCCTAGCTCTTTCCAGCTCTAGGGAATACTTCAGCATAATTATTCCTAGGGGAATTAATACCAATGCTTAGATAGATAGAACAGTTATATTCCACGTCAAGGTTGTTAGAGAAGCCCCTTTAACTAGTGAAGGTAGCTATCATATATGGGTGATTAGATGAAAGTATAATTATTAAGTTGTTATGGATTAAAGATTAATAGAACATTTATAAGTGCATGCATACACTTATATGGGTTTGAAAATGGGTACCAAGACAATAACTATATCCTTAGCAGCATATGAAGCTTTAGTTAGAGAAAAGAGACCTGGTGAAAGCTTCTCTGATGTCATCCTAAGGCTAGTTAAGAGGAGTGGAGATCTAATGGAATTAGCTGGCTCATGGGAAGATGTAAGCGATGAATTCGTAGAAGAATTTTTAAAGGGAATTAAGGAGGCATGGATTGAATGGAAAAGTATGCGCTAGATACAGATATTCTCATAGACTTTTTAAGAAAAAAGAACAGGGCCATATCTGTAATTAAAAAACTTAAGGAAGAATGTTTTCTAGCAACTACAATCATTAATGTTTTCGAGCTATTTTGGGGAGCTTATAAGCTTAAAAGGAAGGAGAAAATAGATGCTGTGAGAAAACTTATAGAACGTTTAGAAATTTTGTACTTAAATGAGAAAATAGCGGAGAGTGCAGGTAAAGAGATTGCATATCTCGAAAGTGTAGGTTTACCCATAAACATAAGGGATTTGTTAATTGGAACTACTGCTAAAGAGCACGGTTATATTATAGTGACTGGTGATGAGGAACACTTCCAGAAAATAAGAGGATTAGAGATCATGAATTGGAGAAAATTAGTCTAGTTAAACGATATTTTTATAACAATTTTACTTAGAGGGGTTCTTTAAACCTTAGGGCTCATAACAAAAGGGATATTTATGGTTTAGAGCCCCGGCCGGGATTTGAACCCGGGTCCTGCGGCTTTCTCGACCTCCATTCTAGCTTACAAGGCCGCCGCTCCACCGAGCTGAGCTACCGGGGCACTCACTAGCTATACTATTGGATTAAATCTTTTAAGCTTTCTCTTTAGATTCAACCTACACTGGTACTAGTAGCCCTTCTAGGTACAGAAAACTAATTTTATACTGTTTAAAGCTACTCATGATGAAGCATGATACTCTCTGATGTCGATATATTGGAATCTCTAAAGAGGAAAGAGATAGTAATAGACCCTCTGAATACCGAGCTCGTAGGACCCTGCTCTGTGGATCTACGACTATCGGATAAATTCGTGATATTTAAATCTAAGTCCCTGATAGACCCCTATGACTTCCATACTCTTGAAAATGCTGTGGAGATTATAGAGACTAAAGGTAGACCTTTCATACTTATGCCTAAACAGTTTGTCCTCGCATATACTCTTGAAAAGATTGCAATATCAAAGTCCCTAGCGGCTACCTTAGAGGGAAGAAGTAGTATTGCTAGGCTTGGAATAGTAGTACACGCTGCTGGGCTCGTAAGCCCTGGCTCTGGCATGTTGGTGCCTAAGCCCTTAGTCCTCGAAGTATTCTCGCAAAGCGATACTCCTGTTAAATTATATCCGGGAATGAGGATAGTCCAGATGATATTTCATAGACTAACATCTCCAGTCTCTATGGGCTATGATGAGGATCCCAGATCATCCTACTCTAAAAAGAATGTATGGATAAGTAGAAGAGCATTTCCGTAATAGACCTACGAGAGTACTCTAGCACCATGGAGATCGATACTGGTGACTAGTAGTTCTAAGTACTCCTCTATATTCATTCTCCTCTTTACTTCTAGTAGTACCCTGTAGCCTTGGCCTGATCTACATATTGCAAACATCGAAGGTCCGGCTCCAGAGATGTTGAAGCCTAGTGCTCCGCTTTCAAGCGCTGCTCTTTTGATCTCCCAGTAGCTATCTACGTACCTGGCCCTGATCTCTTCCACTATTCTTCCTTCGCTTATAGCTTCTCCTAGGGATTTCAAGTCGTTTTCTATAAGAGCTCTGGTGAATTTAGATACTGTCCAGTTCCAATAAACTGTTGTACTAAGGTCTATTCCTCTAGGTAGTACTTGTCTCATGCTCCTCGTCTTCATGGTTCTTCTACTCTTGGATAGGAATAGTACTACCTCTAGATTATGTGGTTCTACTCTAAAGAATTCTCTTGGATTCTTGGGATTTACAATTACTATTCCTCCTAATATGGATGCTGAGACGTTATCGTAGTGTGCTTCTCCAGCTACTGCCCTCTCTCCTTCTCCTGCTAGAGCTATTAGATCTCCTATAGATAGCCCTGTTCCGAATAATTCATTAAGTGCTACAGCAGTAGCTGCTGCCGTCGCTCCAGAAGAGCCTAGTCCGACTCCGAGAGGGACTCCTTTATCTATGTACACTTCTACTTTTATGTCATTATACTCTATGTATCTCCTAAAGGATTCTATGACTGGATATGCTACATTGAGTTTGCCTTCTGGAATTCCCGGTCTATTTACTCTTATTTCAAGTCCTTTTCTACTATTTTCACTGATAATTACTCTATCCCTGAATACTGGTATGGCCATTCCAGCAAGATCGAACATACACCCTAGGTTTGCTATACTACCCACAGCTTCAACTATTACCCTACTCAAGATCTTGTTCCTCCTTAAGTTCGATCATTGTTATAACCGATACAGGACATGTCTCCACAGCATCTTTGATACAGTCTAGGATACTACTAGGTACTATGCCTATGGTAGGTTCTTGTGACGACTTTCTGTATTTTTCCTTAATAATAGCCTTCTGTTCATTTTCATCTATATCAAATACCTCTGGACAAACAGCTACACACGACATACACCCTATGCATTTCTCCTGATCTATCCTCACTTCGAAATAGTTCATCACTACTAACTATCACCTGTAATATTTATTTGGATTTCTACAAATCCAGTGCCTATAATCATTAATACTAATACAGAAGTAGTAGACCCCAGGACAGACTATGCATATACGTAACTCTAAGTAATGTACTAATCGTCACAAATATTTTATATTTAATTCACTATAAATCAGTAAAAGAAAAAGGCTTCAGCTACACTTGAAAAGCGAGTACAAAGATTCCATAATGTAGGACTGCAATTTTACCTTTCTATCTCTAACTCCATTTATCCAGCTCAAATCCTAGTTGAAGAAGATTACTCTAGATCCTCCCCACGAGTTAGGAATAAAAGGCTTATATTATCCTAGTAATTTAAATTGAACAGTGATGAGGGCGTTGAAAACTGAGTATGATGACCCTCGATTAGACTGATTATCTGTCTTTATGAAGTTCTATATTAACACCTATCCTATCGTTTATATTACCTTAGTTCAAGTATCTACATTAAAGTCTTTCATAGTCTCTACTAGATGAACACTTATTAGTATGTTAGGGATGTAAGAAATAGCCTATGGAAGTCGTAGAGAAATTCAGACCCTATACAATAGAAGAAGGAGAATATCTTGTTAAGCTAGCTAGAAAAGCTGTTGAAGAATACGTAAAGAGGAAAAAAATGATAAGCCCTCCTCTAGATGCTCCTGAAAAGCTTACTAAGGATACCTATGGTATCTTTACTACTATCGAGAAATACTATGAAATGAACAGATTGGAGTTAAGAGGATGTATAGGTTATCCACGGGGATACGTAAATGTACTCACAGCATTGATAAACAGTGCTATAGCCGCCGCAACAGAGGACCCTAGGTTTCCTCCTCTTGGAGTAGAAGAATTGGAGACAGTAGTGTTTGAAATATCCATACTATCTCCTATGGAACTCATTAAGGGAGTTTCTCCCAGAGAATATCCAAAGATGATTAAAGTTGGTGTTCATGGACTAATGGTGGAGAGTGGGCCATTCTCAGGATTACTCTTACCCCAGGTTCCAGTAGAGTATCTATGGGATGAAGAGACCTTCTTAAGTCAAACTTGCATGAAGGCATTTTTACCACCAGACGCATGGCTTGATGAGGGAACGAAGGTATATAGATTTCAAGCACAGATCTTTCGTGAACTTAGTCCTAGAGGAAGAGTAGAAGAAAGAGATCTACTATTAGAGCTAGAGAATAAAAGGCGAAAAACAACACACTAACAGGCTCTCCTAGTATCAGGACGAATTATCTTATCTAAGTACTTGAAGTTCTCTTTTCTTATGGGGTATTGTCCAACTTTTTTAGCATACTCTACTTCATATTTCAGTGCTTCGGGAGAGACTCCTATATATGTCTCTCCACCGTTATCAAATATGTATCCTCCTCCGGGAGCTGCATAATATATGCACTTTTCCACTTCTAGTTCTACGTACTCTAAAGACTCTTTTAATAACACCCTCCAGTCGGCATTTCCCTGAAATACTACTCTATTTTTCTTGAAACCACTCGCTATAACTCTAATATTGTTATCCACGCCTACGTCTACACTATTAACCTTGTATACGTCTACTATTATATCCATGATGTGCTCCATTCTAGAATCCATGTGTAGAGATCTATACTTTTTACCATATAGTTCATATAGCTTCAAATTATAGGGTAGTGTAAACTCCTCATACAGTTTTCTGTTCAGATAGCCAGAGTGATCATCGCACAGGCCTAAGGATCCTCGCTCTGAGCCCGTCACTTCATAGTAGTACTCTTGGAGTACTATGAAGGTTTCATAGAGCTTCCTAAGAAGCTTATGTACCTCGTTAGGATACTTGTATATCCACTTAAAGAGTCTCTGAGTTCCTAGAAGTGATCCTGCTGCTGATATAGGAGGGTGTATTTGTAATCCCCCTCCCACTGGGAGGTTACCATAGTGTTCTTTAACGAGTTTTCTGTACTTTTCCAGCTTATTATAGTACTCCTTTATCCTCTTATTACTACTTGGATCAGGTACTTCTAACCTATCAATATCCTCTAGCGTCGTTATACAGGGAACTATCCAAGGACTTTTCCAGGGATTATTCTCATCAGGCATCATTATCTTACAGTTGAAGACTATACCCTCAGCAATAGTACCTAGATCTAGACCAACCCCTATATGTGGGAGATCATCTTTGAGCCAGGTCAATCTCCACTTTATCCCCTTTATTTGAACTTCTAACATTACGCTTAGGTTAGTGTAGTAATCTAGTAATGTATATCCAAAGAGTTTAGCGTAGTAGGGTCCTCCGACTCCTATGAGTACTGGTACCCTATCACCTTCCTCAAAATTGTAGGCCTTTTCCAATCTGCGTCTGTTCTCTTCAGCTAGCTTTGAGTAGTATTCCAAGTTAAGGGGTTCCATGCATTACAACACCTAAGTTTTAGGATATTGAGAAGCTTATAAAAGTAGGTTCAATAAGCTAAACCATGGAATAGATCTTAAGGATACACCTAGCTGGTAGGATACTTCAAATAGTAGTAAAGCTTAACTTTAAAGCAGTATTTTGCGGCTTAGGTCTTCTCTTTTAAGATCTTTGATAGCCATGTTTTAAAGGATGGTATGGTTTCTTTGATGAGTTCTCTGGCTTTACTATATAATATTATGTAGTTGAGCTCTGTGTATCTATGAACTATTATGTTTCTAAGTCTAATGAAGTCGGCGAGCTTATTGGCTAACTTTTCATTCATTAAGTTTGCCTCAGAGAGCTTTAATGGAAAATCTTTGTATTCTCTGACTATTCCTAGTGCTAGGGTTGCCACGAGGTGTTTGCATATATCGAGTATCGACTCTATTGCTACTCTAAGCGAATCTCTTAATACCCTGATTAGTAGTGGATCTTCAATTACTTCATCGATTTCCTTATTGAGGATGTGGTCGCGTAGGATACGTGCCTCCTCGTCTAGTGCCATGAGCTTCCTTGCAATAACCTCTCTGTTCATGGATGGATTTAAAGATCCGTTTAAGTATGAGTTCGCTACGTCAAGTGCCTCGTGAATTCTCTCAAACAATTTTAATAGTAGCCTCTTCTCATAATTACCCTTATCAACGAGTTTGATTCCCGTAGAGACGATTTTATACTTTAGGAGAGGATCAGCCCGAGATAAATCCACTATGTCCAGCCTTTCGCCTAAACCTAGGCTATCTATTAGCCTACTAATGGAGGGCCACGAGTTATCTCTTAATAGTACTGCGATGTCTATGTCACTTCTGGGATGACCTTTTGATTTGGACATAGATCCGAAGAGATATGCTAGCAGAATATTGTCATCTTTTAGAAGCTTCTCTTTGAGCTCCTCCAATCTCTTCCAATTCAAATTGTTTCTAGCCTCCGGCAATGATCTGTCAATATCCATACTCACCTACGGGATTTAAACTTTTACTTAATAGATGAGTACCACTTGTGATTCGTGCTTTACAATGAACTCCTTAATGCTCTTAGACTGGGAGACTCAGCTTCTTCTCGACCTTACTGAGGAACTGTTTTACTTTCTATCCCTAAATCCCGCTAATCTCGGGTAATCTAGGAGTCATTCTAGGGTAAATTGTCGAGCGGTTATAGCATAGTACTAGAGAGCGAATCCCTACAAAACCTTAACTTGACAGCACCACTAAAAGAATACAAAAATTACAAAAGAACCATGTTACATAACGATTAGAAAGTGAAGCGAGAAGGAGAAAACCTCCAAAAAGAGGAGAGATGAATATGAGGAGGTTCAAATGAATTATAAGCTCAGCCTCAAGATAAGTAAGGGGTAAAACTTGTACACGACTCACGTAGGCTCTCTTCCTTTGGAGTACTCAAGAGTGAATGTAGCTAAGGCTTTCTTAGATATGGTAAGCATAGGAATAGACTATCCTCCATACCCTCAGCTTAGGGGATTCATAGATATCTTCCTACAACCACTTCTAAAACAACATGTTATTGGTAAGCGGGGAGAATTCTACTTTCTACTACAAGAGGAACCTGTAGATATAGAGGTAAAGGAGTACGTACCCGAGGAGAGTATAATAGTAGCTAAGTTGGTCTCAAGTATGAGTATTGGCAACATAAAGGGATTAAGAGCTCCCATAACAGGACCGTTTACTTTAGCATCTAAAATATTCATTAGAAGACCATCTTTTATGAGTAGCTTACTCTCGAGGAAAAGACAGACTCTGGAGCTCATGGTAGATCTCGTAAGGAATTTTGCACTAGCGTTTAAGAAACTCGGCTATGATTTTTTAGTCCTTGATGAACCTATATTAGGTACTATTGTAGGAGCTAGAAGATTACTATTTAATTATAAGCCTGAGGATATACTCTCCGGTTTAGATAGGATTTTCGAGAGAATCCATGCACTCCGAGGAATTCATGTATGTGGAAGAATTTCTAAAGGCCTAGTTGAAATACTACTCAACTTAGAGAGTATCGAAGTACTAGACCATGAATTTGCGGACTCACCCAGGAACTTAGAGAACTACGATGTCGAGATATTAGAATCTCATAACAAGTTCATAGCCTTTGGATGTCTCTCCTCGAAAAAAGCCACTGTAGAGAGAAAAGAAGAAGTACTGTCCCTTCTAAGGTCAGGATTGAATAAGTATGGTAGGAGATTACTAATGATCAAACCCGACTGTGGTCTTGGAGGTCTTAAAGGGGCTACATCTAATCCTATTTTGGATTATAGAATAGCGATAGATAAGCTTAGAATGATCGTAGAAGTGGCAAAAGAGGTAGAATACTAAGATCTGATAGAGTTTTAAATTTATTCTATTAAAAACCCTGAAATGTGATATACTAGGAATTTTTATGATATTATAAAGATCTAAAGGGTCATCTATCAGTATACCAAGAAGTAAACTTAATAGTATTAATTTTAACTACTACGGGGGTCATGATGAGTGTAGTAATAGCTCTGAGCTTTCTACTAGTTGTAATAGCTATAGTATTGACCTACATCATCGCCCTTAAACTCTCGGCTAGAGGTAGAGATAGCACCGAAAAGAGGAAGTTCTATGCTTGTGGTGAGGACGAAATAGTCGCCCCAGATACGACTACAACTACTTTCTTTAGATACGTACTCTTATTCTCAGTACTGGAAGCAGTGCCCTTGCTAATAGCGTTCTCTATGCCCGCTACAGTATATGCGGAGCCTGTACTAAGAGTGATCTTAGTAATTTATATAATCCTAGCTCTCATAGCCAGTTATATCTTAACGAGGTGAATACAATGATAGACCTACTACTTAAAATACTGATATTCCCTGGTGTACTATTCATAGGACTCGCTTCACTGATAGTAGAGTGGTTAGAGAGAAAGTGTGTAGCATATATGCAGAGTAGAGTAGGACCTACGTACACGGGTCCTCAAGGAATACTACAACCACTCGCAGATTTCATAAAACTACTCTCCAAGGAGGATATCGTTCCAAGAGGAGCGGATGAATTTATGGTAGACTTATCGCTAGTATTAATAGTATCACTAGCTACATTCAACTTATTCTTCATACCCTTCACAGGACAAGCGATAATATGTTTTGAAGGAGATCTCTTAGTTTCGATGTTGTTAGCCTCAGTTACAGCTGCCCTCATATTTATACTGGGCTGGAGTTACGCTAGCCCATTTACTAGAGTTGGTGCACTTAGACTAGTAATGCAGGTGATAGGTTTCGATATAGTACTCATACTCATGGCTCTAATACCAGCTATAGAGACGGGGACTCTCTCTATAACTAATATTTCTAAAGGAATATGGTCAGCACTGGGATCTAGACCTATATCAATAATTCCACACTATATTGCTATGGTTATATTCATAATAGGTGCACTGGCCGAGATAGAAGGAGATCCTTTCGATATACCTGAGGCTAAACAGGAAGTAGTAGCTGGATACCTAACTGAAGTCTCCGGGAGGAAGCTAGCTCTTCTTCACTTAGCTAGAGATATGATGTTGTTTAGGGCCTTTGCACTAGCATCAGCTATATTTGTGGGAATACCTTACAAGCTACCAATGTTACTAAGTGAGGCGGTATATGCTATAATACTTCTAATAGAAACCATACTTGTAGCTATATTGGGTTTCTCAATAAAGGCCTCTACATCCAGACTGAGAATTCAAGATCTCCTGGATATCTTCTGGAGGAAGGTGCTACCACTCTCACTACTACTAGTCTTAGTAGTCTGTATGATTAGGGTGATAATATGAACCCCATAGACCTCATATTTTCTGTGATTGTGGTTGTATTCTCAATTGCATCATTACTATATGCAGTAACAAATAGAAGGCTACAGAGAGCATTAATAGGATTTCTAGCATGTACACTATTCATGTGTATCGCTATAGCACACACTAATCTCCTTGTCTTGGCTATAGTAGCTCTATCTATAACACTTGGTACGTTCGTAGCACTAGCTGCTATATCCCCGATGATGTATATTGAAACTCGTGAAAGAGGGGCTTGGAGTTATATACTACCGTTAGTGATAGGATTGGTTCTATTAGTGCTTATACTGCCAATATTAGTAAGGCCAATTCATCCTCCTCAACTCTCATGGAGTTTAGATCCCTTCGTCTCGGTTCTGTTACTTGCACACGGCCTTTTCATTGTGGTAGCCGCATTTACCATGAGGTTAATCATTAGGGAGGGGGAGAAGATTTGACCTATGTTAACGTTTACCTAGCGGGTCTAGTAGTGTTAACTGCTATATCTGTATATGGAATACTCTCAAGTAGAAACTGGGTTAAAATACTCATGTGTCTTGAAGTACTAGGACTCTCTCTAATATTCATAGCATCACTACTATCGTTATCTCTAAACAGTATATCGAACATAGGAGCAGCTCAGACTTACCTGGTAGTGTTAGTGGCCGTAGATAGTGGAATCTTAGGTGTACTCATCGCAGTGATCTATGTATTATTTAAGAAAATGGGAAGGATTGAGATAGATAAACTATCGGAGTTAAAGGGGTAGGAAAGCATGATAATAGCTTCGCCCATACCAGCAGCAGTAGTATCATTAGCTCTTGCTGTATTACACTACTCTCTTTGGAATAGCACTTGCAAGAGCAGGAAGGTAGGAGTAGCACTAATAATCTCATCTTATAGTATAATCATGATTGTATTGCTATACTCATTTCATATTTATCTGAGCACAGAGCATGGAAACGCTCTGGTACTCGAGGAACTCATGAACCTATTCTGTACTGATGCTCTATCATACTATGTATCCCTCGCTATCTCTATTACATCGATATTGGTGCTCCTCCAGTTTATCGCTAGGTCTGAACTCGATGAGCTGAGGAGACTTAACAATTACATTAGTCTAGTCTTCATGTTGATGGCAATAATATTTGCAATGGCAACTACCTACAACATGGTTACTCTAGTCATTTTATGGGAGGGAGTAGCTATAGGTTCATTAGGACTGATAGCATATAAGGTCAGGAGATTGGAATCAGAATCTCTAATTAAGATGGTTTTGATGACAGCTCTCTCCTCGTTACTCCTTACGGCTGGTATCGGTGTACTATATGTAGCTCTCTCATACGCATATGAAAGTGCCTTACCCATGGAATTACTAAACTTCGACATGGTTCATAAAGGACTAGGAGAACTCAGTAGGGAAAGCGCATCTCTAGCTATAACTGCCTGTGCTCTAATACTCTCTGGTCTGATTATAGAAATGGGTGCATTCCCATTCTACATGTGGTTAGTAGACGTATACACTGGTGCTAGATACTGGTCTCTGGCACTGATGGTACTGCTTTTAGAGGTAAGTATAATGTACCCTCTATCTAGAGTCTTCGGTGCCATATCCACTATTTTTACACCTGAGATACTAGGCGTTCCATCAATAGTGGTTCTTTTATCATTAATAGGTCTTAGCTCAATACTACTAGGTGAGACTTGCGCTTTCACGCAAAGTAGGCTGAGGAGGATTATAGGCTATAGTGCTGTGGCTGATTCGGGATACATCTTATTAATGATACTTCTACTTATGGTATTCAAGAGATTGCCTCTCGGAATGGAAGTACACAATGCTGCTCCACTAGCATACTTCATACTGATGAGTAATGTATCCTTAGCCACCTCTGTTCTAGCTATAGGAATTCTTGAAGAACATGGGATTTATACATTAGATAATGCTAAAGGATTGGTTAGAAAGTGTCCATCGGTAGCTGTAATCCTAGCTATAAGCCTCATGTCCCTACTTGGAGTTCCTCCATTAGCTGGTTTTCTAGCTAAATTCATGGTGATTTCGTCACTAGCTAATACTCAAAAACCAGCGATAGTAGCAGTGGCTACAATAGCAGCAGCACTCTTCGTAGTTGCTGCAGCGTACTGTATAAAAATACTCCAGCACATATTCATAGAACCTCCTTCTGAAGAGGTTGGTAAAATGCCACCTTTAGAATATAAGTTGCTGATTCCCATGTTCTTGCTAGTATTACTACTACTGGTAGGTGGTGTAGCACCATGGATATTCCTACAGTTCTTTCCTTAGTTAGAACAATTACATTACTTAGGTATATTACCAACTTTTTTAAATCGATAGTAGTGTCTATAGGGGGGTCTATATGCCCTTAGACATCATAGTTATAGCACTAATTGGTGTACCACTACTCTCCATTCCGATAATCATAGTACTAAGTAAGCTATTTAGAAGAGAGTACGGAGAATTCGTAGCCATAATCTCAGGTTTTATAGAACTAGTACTTTCTATTATGCTCTTGATTGCTTTTATTGAGATGGTTCATAAGGGTACGGAGTACAGGTTCATTAAGTTGTATGGAGAGAAAATATTCTTTAACGTACCAGTAGAGGGATTAGGAATAAACCTATTAGTAGACTTACTAAGCGTACTGATGAGTTTTATAGTGGTGTTAATAGGATGTCTAGTCCTTCTCTACTCCAAGGGGTATATGCACGGAGATAAGAGATTAATAAGGTATTACTCGATGATGCTCCTCTTCATCGGTGGCATGTTACTACTAGTACTATCGGGCAATTTCTTTACGCTTTATCTGGGCTGGGAGATAGTCGGTCTATGTTCCTGTCTACTAATAGGACATTGGTATGAGAGACCAGCAGCATCAAAAGGTGGTATTAAGGCATTTGTAACAACACGTTTAGGAGATGTATTGTTCCTAGCCGGTATAGCAATGATAGCTATGCATGTTCATAGTCTAGAGTATACAGATTTTATTAAACATGTCCACTACTTAAAGCCTGTACTAAATACTATACTGTTATTGGCACTTGGTGGAGCTATAGGAAAATCTGCTCAATTCCCCCTCCATGTATGGCTTAAGGATGCAATGGAAGGCCCCACTACGGTAAGTGCTATACTACACTCAGCCACTATGGTTAAGGCAGGAGTATTCCTAGTAGCTAGAATAGAGACCCTTCTATTCTTCTATCCCAGACTTATGGGAGTTCATCCTCTAGAACCCTATGAAGCACTAGCATTTCTATCCACTACAGCTACTGTAGGCGCTTTCACTGCAATGTTCGCTGCTACTATGGCCATAGTATCATTAGACATTAAGGAGCTTCTGGCGTTCTCGACGATTTCTCAACTAGGCTATATGCTCGCTACTCTTGGACTAGCTGGTTACCTACACCATGCACACCTGGCCTGGTATGCTGCTATCTTTCATGTACTAAGCCATGCTCTGTTTAAAGCTCTGCTCTTTCTATCCGCTGGATGCGTAATTCATGCAGTAGAGAGTAGAGATATGAGATTAATGGGTGGACTTAAAAAGTATATGCCAATAACTTTCATGTGCATGACCATAGGTGCACTATCGCTAGCAGGACTCCCACCTTTAAGTGGATTCTGGAGTAAAGATGTGATACTAGAAGTTGCTATCGAAGCAGGATGCCCTCACGTAGCTGTCCTATTAACAGTAGCTGCTCTAATGACAGCTACATACTCACTGAGACTTGTATACCTGACATTTCTAGCTCCAGAGAGCGATCATGTGAAGAAGCATAAGCCACATGAGGCTCCATATGTTATGACTATACCCTTAATAATACTGGCAGCACTTACACTATCTATAGGTCTAGCCGAAGAGGTTATGAAGTTTCTTGAACATACGGTAATACATGTGTACCCTGTAGAAGCCAGCTATAACGCAGGGGTATCTATGCTTAAAATACTGGTGACAATACTGAGTATCGCACTCCTTGCTATAGCATCAGGTATAGTGTATATGGTATACTGGACTAGAAGAATACCTCCGGAAGTCATACTAAAATCCGGTACTCTTAGGAACCTAAGGAATATCCTACTCAATGGGTATTACCTAGACTACCTCTATGAGAACATAATTGTAAATTATTCAATTAGGATTGTGGGTACAGTTAGTTATTATGTTGAAAGAGGACTTGACTTGATACTTGTCAGAGGAACTGTAAACTTGGCTAAGACACTAAGTAATCTAAGTGGAATCGGTGAAATAAGCCTAGATACCCTAATAGTTAGGGCTCCAGTGGCCGCAGCTAAGATCTCGGGAACATTCACATGGATGGCTGAGAGGATGCTAAACGGTATGACATACCTCATGGCTATTACTATGGTTAGAATAGGCATGCTATTAAGAAATCTACATACAGGGAGACCTTCAACTATACTGACTATGGGTTTGATAGGTGTAGCTATTCTATTGATTGCTCTATGCTTCATAGCATTATCTTTATAATACCGTTTCTTCGATACAGCTCATAATAGCTTTGATGATAAGTTGTTAAGATATCTTTTAGTTAGATTTATTAGCACTAATCTTTCTCATTACCGTAATACTGGCGATGCTACATGGAGCTACTAGTAGGTCTCATAACACCAGCAGTGCTATCAATAGTGATGTACTACACTGCTAAAGTTAAAAAGGAATTAGCAGTAGGCATAATGACAGGAGCATGTGTACTCCTCATTATACTATTCTCCCATGCCTATTTCATAGCTGGAAAAGGGGAAATGCTGAAGGAATCATATAGCTGGCTTCCCATACTCACACCTGCAGCTAGGGCGATAAAGTTCACTCTATTCATAGATGGTATAAGTTATGCTCTGGTCATTACCACACTACTACTATTCATACTCTCACTGGTATACTCGAACGGGTATATAGAGCGTGAACACCCTCAATTCTACTTACTGATGGCACTACTACTCACAGGGCTTATTGGAGTGTTCATTTCAGCAAACTTACTAGCATTCTACGTATTCTGGGAGTTCATGCTGATACCCTCCTATTTCATAATCGCTAGATGGGGTTATAGGGATCCTGCAAAGATAGCGTTCAAATTCTTCATATTTACGCACGCCGGTGCCGTGTTCCTCATAGTGGGTATAGGGCTTATAGCTGTACTCACTGGAGGTATAGGACTTGAGATATTCCAACTAAAGGAAGTATATGAAAAGATACTGCCCTTCTGGCGCTATATATTTGCATTCCTAACTTTTGGCTTTGCAGTAAAGATGGCGCTATGGCCTGTACACTTATGGCTTCCCGATGCACATGCCGAAGCTCCAGCACCTATGTCTAGTCTCTTAAGTGGTATAATAATAGAGGCTGGAGCCTATGCTATCTTCAGAATAGCACTACTGACAGTACTACTAGGTAATCCTATGCTCACTGCTAGTGAAGCGGCCGAAGTACTCGTAGCTCTAGCGTCACTTGGCGTATTCACAGCATTCTATGGAGGATTTATGGCCCTGAAGGAAGTGGATGTAAAAAGGGTTATCGCTTACTCGTCTATAAGCCATATGGGATATGTACTTGTTGGTGAAGCGGCTGGTGCCTATGCACTATTCAATGGGATTACTCCATGGGGACTCTACGGAGCGATATTCCACCTATCAGCACACGCATGGAGTAAGGGCCTATGGTTCTTGGTGGGTGGTAGTATAATGCACATGACCCATATGAGGGATATAACTAAACTAGGTGGTCTAATGGATAAAATGCCCCTCACTGGAATAGCTGGAGTAATTGGCATGTTCAGCATAGCTGGAGCACCACCGCTTCCCTGCTTCACATCTGAGTTCTTAATAATAGCTGGTACAGGTTCGGTAGCATACATTGAGCATAGGTTCCTCTGGATAGCAGTACTCACAGGCATAGCGACTCTAGTTAGTGCAGCTTATTCACTAAGGTACTTCTGGCAAGTCTTCTGGTATAAGCCTGACATTAAACCTGTGGAGGCTAAGGAGGCTAATTACTGGATGGTAGCTGGAATGTTAGGACTGGCAATACTAGTAATAGCCTTAGGCGTCATGCCATGGGCCATAATGTCATTATATCGACTAGGATAGCTTCAAATAATTAAAAATATTTTTGAAATACTCCAAGAACTACTAGGAGATACGAGGATCTAAGTGACCCATACCCTACAAGTTAAGACCATATATCTCTACTTTCTCAGAGTAGTAGCCCCTCGTCGTGAACTGACCAGTAAGCTGAGACGCAAAAGGATTAATAAATCACTCCTCATAGGACTATTGAATCAGTATGGTGGCTAAAGGTACTATAGTAAGGATCACCGGCCCAGTAGTTGTAGCAAAGAATATGGCAGGAGCTCAGATGTACGAAATGGTCAGAGTCGGAGAACTAAATCTAGTAGGAGAGATAATAAGACTTGAGGGAGATCTGGCTACTATTCAAGTATATGAGGAGACCTCAGGACTCAGACCAGGAGAGAGAGTAGAAGGTACTGGAAAATCCCTCTCCGTAGAGCTGGGTCCGGGGCTCATTGGACAGATATTCGATGGAGTACAGAGACCCCTACCCAAAATAGCCTCTATTGCTGGTCCATTTATCACAAGAGGAATACTTATCCCTGCTCTAGACAGAGAGAAGAAATGGCACTTTAAGCCCACGGTTAAGAAAGGAGATAAGATAGTAGGTGGAGATATACTTGGAACAGTACAGGAAACACCACTTATAGAGCATAGAGTTCTCTTGCATCCAGAAAAGCACGGTAGAGTTGTTGAGGTAGTTGATGAGGGAGACTATACAGTGACTGATCCAATACTAATCCTCGAAACTGATGGAAGGAGAGAGGAGATCCATATGATGCATACATGGCCTGTAAGGAAGCCTAGACCATTTAAGAGAAGAGTATCTACAACAGTTCCCTTAACAACAGGTCAGCGTATCATAGACACCTTCTTCCCTCTGACTAAAGGCGGGGTTGCCGCTATTCCAGGGGGTTTTGGTACTGGTAAGACTGTAATGCAACACCAACTAGCTCAGTGGGCTGATGCAGATGTAGTGATATTTGTTGGTTGTGGTGAGAGAGGAAATGAGATGGCTGAAGTTCTAGAGAGATTTCCGAAGTTAAAAGACCCGAGGACAGGACTACCTCTAATGATGCGTACAATACTAGTAGCCAATGTTTCCAACATGCCTATAGCAGCTAGAGAAGCCAGTGTTTATACTGGAATTACCATGGCAGAGTACTTTAGAGATATGGGATATGATGTAGCTCTACAAGCCGACTCTACCTCTCGATGGGCAGAAGCTATGCGAGAGGTCTCTGGAAGACTTGAAGAAATGCCTGGAGAAGAAGGATATCCAGCCTACCTAGCATCTAGAATTGCTATGTTCTACGAGAGAGCCGGACGTGTTGAAACCCTTGGCTCTAAGAGTAGAGTGGGTTCGATAAGTATTGTTGGTGCTGTATCCCCACCTGGGGGAGATTTCTCAGAACCAGTCACTCAAAATACACTAAGAGTAGTAAAGGTCTTCTGGGCACTTGATACAGAGTTAGCCTATAGGAGACACTTCCCAGCTATAAACTGGTTAATGAGCTATTCACTCTACCTAGACTCTCTTGATGAATGGTACCGTAATAAGGTAGCTAAGGATTGGGGTAAACTTAGAAGTACTGCTATGGGCATACTACAGCAGGATGCAGAACTACAGGAAATAGTTCAACTAGTAGGTCCGGATGCTCTATCAGATAGGCAGAGAGTAGTACTCGAAGTTGCCAAGATGATAAAAGAGGATTATCTCATGCAACATGCCTACCATCCAATAGACACCTACTGCTCGATGGAAAAAGCATACCATATGCTTAAGATAATAATAGAATTCTATGAGAGAGCTATGAAGTGTGTAGACAAGGGTATTCCCTTTAGAAAGATAGCATCACTACCTGTAATCGAGAGTATAGCTAGAATGAAAATACAACCCATTGAGGGATTTGAGAATTATGCTAAGAAGCTAATGAGAGAGATGGAGAAGGAATTTAGCGAGTTGTTAGGTGAGACTACATGAGCATGAGTAGAACACTACATACTATAAAAAGCATATCCGGTCCCCTAATATTTATAGAGAGACCTACAGGGATATCGTATGGTGAACTTGTAATAATAGAGACGCCTTCTGGAGAAGAGAGAAGAGGACAGGTACTAGATGTCACTGAGGATAGTGCAGTAATACAAGTATTCGAAGGGACTTCGGGATTAGATGTAGGAAGAACTGCTGTAAGAGCTGCAGGGGAGAGACTCAGACTACCCGTAGCTCTAGATATGCTAGGCAGGATATTCGATGGAAGCGGGAGGCCTATAGATGGAGGACCGGATATAATTCCTGAAGATGAATTGGATATACATGGCTCTCCGATAAATCCCTATGCTAGAGAGCATCCCCGTGATCCTATTCAGACTGGGATATCTGCTATTGATGGAATGAATACTCTAGTCAGGGGGCAAAAGCTACCTCTCTTCAGTGGTTCTGGGCTACCCCATAATATAGTAGCCGCTCAGATACTCAGACAAGCTAAGGTTCCAGGAATGGAGGAGGAGTTCGTACTGGTCTTTGCGGGACTAGGGCTAACTGCAGAGGAGGCTAGGTTCTTCATCGAAGATTTGAGACGTAGGGGTGCTCTATCGAGGGTAGTCATGTTTCTCAACTTAGCTGATGATCCCGCTATCGAGAGATTGATCACTCCAAGGTTAGCTCTAACAGCAGCGGAATTTCTAGCATTTACCTACGACTTCCATGTACTAGTCATATTGAATGATATTACGAACTACTGTGAGGCATTAAGAGAAGTATCTGCTGCTAGAGAAGAAGTACCGGGGAGGAGAGGCTATCCTGGATACATGTACACAGACCTAGCCTCGATATACGAGAGAGCTGGAAGAATACGCGGGCGTAAGGGTAGTATAACTCAGATGCCTATTCTCACAATGCCAGGGGATGATATAACACACCCCATACCAGACCTAACGGGCTATATCACAGAGGGGCAGATAATACTGGATAGGGGACTGTACAGAAGAGGTATATATCCACCGATAGATGTACTACCATCACTCTCCAGACTCATGAAGGAGGGAATAGGTAAGGGTAGGACTAGAGAAGATCATCGAGAAGTTTCAGACTGTCTTTACTATGCCTACTCTGAGGGGAAGAGAGTTAGAGATCTAGTAGCAGTAATAGGAGAGGCTGCTCTCACGGATCTAGACAGATTGTACCTGAAGTTTGCAGATAGATTTGAGAAGGAATTTGTCAATCAGGGTGTCTATGAGGAGCGATCCTTTGAAGAGACCCTCGATAAGGGTTGGGAACTACTCTCTATGCTTCCTGAAAGCGAACT
>CAZFTG010000023.1:14829-23212 GCA_964522205.1 uncultured Thermoproteales archaeon | reverse complement strand
TTTATTCAGATCTAAGAGGAGCTTTACTTTCTCCCCTATTCTCACCGCTATCTCTCCTGGTACTTTGACTATTAGTATATCCCTCCCTACATCGACATGGACTATAGTATCTGAACCTAGGGCCTCTACAAAGTCCACAGTTCCAGGGACTTCATATGCTCTTCCTCTCGAGGGAATACTAGTATACCCTTTAATGTAAATATCATCTGGTCTTATACCTAGTACTATCTCCTTACCCATATACTCTTTCAGTACTTTGATATAAGTAGAGGGTAGGGGTACTTCAAAGCTCTTTGTTTTAAGTAGAATTCTCTTTTCACTAGTCTCTATTATAGCGTCTAAGAAGTTCATCTGTGGTGAGCCTATAAAGCCAGCTACGAACATATTTTGGGGCTTATGGTAGATCTCAGAGGGCGTTCCTAGTTGTACTATCCTTCCCATATTCATGACAGCAATTCTATCAGCCATTGTCATGGCCTCCACCTGATCATGGGTCACATAGATCGTAGTCACTCCTATCCTCTTCTGTAGTTTCTTAATTTCACTCCTCATTCTAACTCTTAGAAGAGCATCTAGGTTACTGAGTGGCTCATCCATCAGTAGGACATTAGGCTCGACTACTATGGCTCTAGCAACAGCAACTCTCTGTCTCTGACCTCCGGAGAGTTGATGAGGGTATCTCTCTAGAAGGTTTTCTATTCCGAGTAGTTCAGCAGCTGCTTTAACTCTTCTCTCAATCTCATGGGACGGAGTTTTCTTGATCTTAAGGGGGAAGGCTATGTTCTCATACACTGTCATATGAGGCCATACGGCATAGCTCTGAAAGACCATTGAAATATTCCTAGCTCTAGGAGGTAGGTCTGTGACATCTTCCTCATCAAAATATATTCTACCCTGATCTACTCTCTCCAGACCAGCAATACACCTTAGAGTAGTGGTCTTTCCACATCCTGAGGGTCCCAAAAGTACTAGGAATTCCCCATCCCTGATATGAAGATTTACCCCATCTACTGCCTTCACCCTACCAAAGTACTTCTTGACATCGACTAGCCTTACCTCAACCACACTACTCACCTATCTAGTAGTTATACCCCACATGGTTACTAGGTATTTTCTCGCTATAAATATGAAGATCAGAGAAGGGAGAGCCATTATAAATCCAGCAGCAAATTTGTACGGATCAGGAGAGTTCAGGACTGTTACGAGGATATCAGCCGGGAGAGTCCTGTTTGTGAGGGTGAGTATACTAGCCACGAAGACTTCATTCCACGATATGACAAAAGTGAAGATACTCGCAGCAGCTAGACCCGGAGCAGCTAGGGGTAGGGTAATCTTGAGAAATGCTTCAAATCGAGAGAGTCCAAATATCATAGCAGCTTCTTCGTATTCTACTGGCACGCCTCCGAAGATACTTGAAGTTATTATAATAGTGAATGGTAGAGCCATAGTGGTGTGTGCTAGAGCAACTCCTAATAAAGTATCACTAAGTCCTAACCTGAGGTATAGTACAGCTAGGGGGACGGCTATAATCATTACGGGGAACATCCTCATGGAGAGCACTAGTAGCTTTATCGAGTCTCTCCCAGGAAATATATACCTTGATAGTGCATATCCTGCGGGAAGACCTAGTGCAAAGCTTAATGCTATAGTCATAAGCGCTACCAGTAAACTATTTATTATCGAGTATATAGCCCCTAGATCGAATAATAGCTCGCTTATGTGTTTTAGTGTGAATTTTGTAGGCAATATCTTGTGGATATCGTAGTAGTCCCTCATAGAGGATAGTGCGAACAGTATGATTAGTGCCAGTGGTACGACAATCCACAAGACTAATACTGTTGCACACAAGTACACTAATAGTCTCCTAAGGATCACGGTGGTCTTCATCTCAACACCTCCTCATACTTGGGTTTAAGTAATTTTATGTAAAGCCACCCTATGAGGATAGAGAAGAATGCTATTAGAAGTGAGTAGGTAGCAGCTATGTGGGGATTGTATAGCTCACTCATCCAGTAGTATGCCTCACCAGCTAGGATGGGAATATCTCTCCCAGCCAGTATCCATACTACAGCATACACCTGTAGAGCGAACAGTGTCCTTATTATCAGTGCAGCCTGTATACTGGGCTTAATTAGTGGTAGTACTATGTATCTTAACCTCTGTAGTACTGAGGCTCCACATACCTCGGCGGCTTCTAAATAATCCCTACCTATGAGTTGAAGACCTGCAAAGACTATGACGAAAACTATAGCAGTGGCTCTCCATATTTCGGTCACTATAATGGCCAATAGTTCCATGTGCCTATATACATATCCGAAGAAGTATATAGGCTCCTTAATTACACCCAGATTTAGGAGTAATCTATTTAGAAACCCAGACGTAGTAAGCATATTGTACCATATAAGTGCAGCAGCTACATCACTTATAGTGAGGGGTATAGTGAACGTGTATAGGACAACATTAGCACCCTTGAATCTCATGTTTAGGAATAGGGCTACAGAGAGAGCTAGGAGAGTTTGAAGTGGTATTATTATAAGTGCAAGAATGAAAGTATACTTCAATGCGTCCCAGAAGTAGGCGTCCTTGACTAAAGTCTCGAAGTTGATTAAAGAGGGAGAGCCCGTAGACGGATCCTGAAAAGCTAGTACTATAGCCTGAACAAGGGGGTATCCTATGAAGGTGAACAGGTAGATCAATGCGGGAGCTACTAAGAGATATGGAGTATAAGAGCTAATTTTTCGGGGGAATAAATTAAAAAAATAATGTTTTATTTTCATCTGTCCAGGCTCCCTCATAGTTCTGAATCCGGTAATGGTAGAGGTGCACCAACTTCTTTGAATATAGCATCTATCTTAGGCCCTATTTCTCCTATAACCGTTCTTATGTCCTCTCCCTTTAGGACTATACGAGTAAAGGCTTCTCTGTATAGTCCTACAAATTCTCCACCCTTAGGACCAAGGCTGGGTATCATAGCAACTACAGCATCAGGTGAACCCACTTGTGTTGTAACTCCTTCGGCTAGTATCTTCAGAGGTCCAGCTGGTATCTTACCAGTAGCCTCAGTAGTAGTCGGGAAGAAACCTACCTGCTCTAATATCTTAACTTGCGTTTCTGGCTTTGTTAGGAAGTCTATAAGCTTCCAAGCCTCCTTTTGATTAGGAGCGCCTTTGGGTATAGCTAAACCAGCTACTACAAGGATAAATGCTCTACCCTTAGGCCCTCTCGGAACGGGGACAACTATGAAATCCCCGGGTCTCTCTCTTATAGCGGAGACTATTCTCGCTGTGTGATCCCATGCTATTAGAACTTCTTTCTTCAATAGTGGTTCGGCCATAGCATCCCACGTAGTGCTAGCGGGATTTACATAGGGCCATAGTTTCTTCATATACTCCCACATGGTAACCGCTTCATCGCTATTGAACTTGAGTACTTGAGCTCCGGTATATGCTGGATAAATGTAGCCGTGTAGGAATCTGTGCCATAGTCCTTTAGGACCTACTGGGAAGCCTAGCATCTTCTTTCCAGTCTTCTCGTAGATATTCTTAGCCCACTCTAATAGGGCATCATATGTCCACTTTTCCGTTCCTTTGATTACATCATCTTCAGTTAGTCCAGCTGGTAGGTAGTCAAAGGCTTCCTTATTAATAACCATGACGTATGTTGCAGTCATCCAGGGAACGTAGGCCTTAATTCCATATAGTTTAGCATATTTCTCAAGAGTGGTTATGAATGTCCTAGCTGGCAATGCCCCGAATTTTGTTAGATCTTCTAAATAGCCTTTGGAAGCGAATAGATCTAGGCCTCCATGAAGATCTCCTATGACGTTAACGGTTACCTTCTTTGCCTTTTGCTCCGCCTCTATCCTACTAGTCATTTCGACATAAGATAGCGGTACAAACTTGACCTCTATTCCAGTATCCTTTTTAAACTGGGCTAATAGTGTTCCCTCTACAAAGGCCCTTTCCTTCGCTGGACATAGTTGTGTTGAGGCCCAAATAAGCTTAACAGGCCTCGGTCTGAGGTAAAACCAGTAGACGAGGAAGGCTGCAATTGCAATAATAACTATTACCACTATGGAGATTAAAACCTTCTTAGATACGGGCATTCTCTGCACCATTTTCAATGTAGAAAATATTATTTATAAGCTTTACTACTTTTTTAGGGATGAAAATCTGGAAGCGTAATAGTATGATAAGATCCTATGGAGGAGGGGAAGATATGAATGTAGACTATATAATTGAACTATTCAAAAGATTAGGACTCAGTAGTAGTGATGCTAAGATCTATACGCTACTAATCTCAAAAGGACCTCTAAGTCCCAGTAAAATTGCAGAAATACTCACTATGCATAGACCACAAGTCCATGATTCACTTAAGAGATTGAGTGCAAAGGGATTAGTTGAGGTTTTAGGAGGGAGGCCAAGTACATATAGAGCTGTGGAGCCTGAGATTCTATTTAAGGTATTCGATAAGGAGATGGAAAAGATTAAAAATAGAGCTAAAGAAGTACTAAGTGCGCTTAAAGTCAGTACTAAAGAAGTAGATTATGGAGTATGGATGCTACGTAGCTATGAGGGAATTATGCTCAAAGCCGAAAGTTTAATTGAAAAAGCACAGATAGATCTTGCTGTTTGTGGAAATGAGGAATTCATATTACGTATGATAGAGAAACTTAGAAAAGCTAGGGAAAGAGGGTTACTCGTCTACACGATAGTATACTCTGAGAAGCGCCCTAGAAGGATAATACCCACTGTTAGAAAATTCCTTGATAAGATCAAATGGGCTATCTCTGGGGACCTAATGGTCATCGCTGATTCAAAGGAAGCAGTACTAGTACAGAGGAGGATAAAGGATTATGGACTGTATATAAGGGAACCTGTCTTAATAGATTACCTGCTCCATGACTTCTTCAATAGATGGATAAGAGGGAGGAGTATAAAAGACCCCATAGTGAAACTACCGAGGAGATTTACCATACATAGATTAGCACTTCTCGAAGCAAAGAGAATAATCGAACATGGTAAAAAGTTAAAAGCAAGAATAGAGGGAAGGTTGACAAAATATGATATAAATACCGTTATTGAAGGTCTAATTCACGATATAATACTCGACCTCTCTACAGGATTAATGCACTTCCTAGTGAGGACTGAAGATGGTGTAGTGAGAGTCGGAGGACCAGATGCGATAGTTGAGGAGTGTGCAGCCTATGTGATAGAACTCGAAGAGGTGTCAAGTTGAGTAGGTTTACCCTTACGAGAGTACTACAGTTCAATATAGAGAGTAGGAAGGGAACTTACATACCTCTGATAAAGGGTAAGGAAATAGTAAGACTAGCTAAAGAATTAAATGCTAATACTATAGTACTCTTCGCTAGAGATGCCTGGGGGAGGGCTTACTATAAGAGTAAGATAGCCCCCTTAAATACGAAGCTTGGAAGCAGAGACCTTATACAGGAGGTTGTAGAGAGTGCAAAAAGAGAAGGCTTAAAAGTAGTAGTCATGGTAGGACATACTACAAACCTCGTATTATTCTCAAGACATCCCGAATGGGCTCAGAGAGGACCTAATGGAGAAGTCATTGTGATGAATAAGGATCCCCTCAACTTTAAGAAAAGAATAGAATGGCCCATGATGTGTCCTAATAGTCCCTTTATGGATAATGTACTTAAAGAGGTAGATGAGATACTGAAATACGATGTAGATGGAGTGCTTCTGGATTCTTTCAGATACATGCCAGATATTGAAGGTGCCTGTTTTTGTAATTTCTGTAGAGTAAGGCATGAAAAGGATTTAGGAAGACCCTTACCTACTAAAGCCGACTGGGACACGTTAGCCTATAGAAAGAGCTTTCTCTGGAGATACAGGGTAAGTGTAGAGGGTTTAAGGAAGGTAAAAGAGAAACTAAGTAGTATAAGCCACTATGTAATCCTAGGATACAATAACCATCCAGGAGGATGGAGGGGGAGAGCTAACAGAATAGTTGAGATGGCTAGAGAATATATAGATGTAGTATTTGCCGAATGCTCAGAAACCGACTATCAACCACCAGGTTTCATAGCTGAGATGGTCAGATTAAGCTTGGCAGTAAGCGGAGGGAAACCAGTATGGGCATCAAGGAATTCCTTTCATACCTGTCTCACTACGACAAGTACAAGCCCTGTAGTAGTAAGGCAAGGATTAAGAGAGGCATTTATAGCTGGGGGTTGGCCTCTATATCTAATATTCAGCTCGGCTTACATGCAAGATCCTAGAATAGCTAAAGTTGTTAGTACAGTCTATAAGGAGATCGAAAGACTCGAGGATTATGCTATGAATGCTAGACCCATAAGATATGTAGGTATACTATTCTCCAATAGGAGTAGAGATTGGGGAGGTAGGGATATTCCAGAGATCGTAACAGACTGTATAAGGGGCTTCTACTATGCACTACTAGCAAGACACCTACCCCTATCCTATATTGCAGATTCAGATCTTGATAGTGGAAAACTAGAGGATTATAAAGTACTCGTTCTTGCAAATGCTCAATCACTAAGCGAACAGGCAGTAGGACACATGGTGGATTATGTAAAGAAAGGAGGAGGACTACTGGCAACCTATAAGACATCTATTATGGATGAGCACGGTACTCAACTCGATGATCTACAATTAGGTAGGCTTCTAGGAGTTAGATATAGGGGAGAGATCCATACCCCCTGGTCGTATATTAAGATAAGAAGAGAGCACAGAGTAGTAGATGGGTTTAGTAAAGGACAACTCATTCTCTGGGGAGACTTTGATAGGAATTTCATAGATCGAAGAGTTCCTAAGGATATAGCAAATCATGCCTATGTAGAGCCCGAAGAGGAGGAAGGAGTGATAGCTAATATAGTATTCCCTCTAGAGGAATTTGGAAGCGAATACGAAAATGGAAGATCTCCACCTGTTGCAGGTGCTGAAACGGAAGCACCTGCTATAGTCGTAAACCATCTAGGGGAGGGAAGGACTTTGTACTTTAGTGGACAAGTGGGGAGAATCTTCTGGAGAATAGGACTAGCAGACTACTTAAATATGATCTATAATGCAGTATTATGGCTAGGAGGAAAACCACCTATATCAGCTAAGGGACCAGAGACTTTTGAGATGAGTGCCTATGAGCTAGATGATTCCATATTAGTACATCTCCTGAATTATACATATAATCAGAGGATTTTAACAGGAAGCCCCTCCGCTCACGAGAAGTTCATATTTTGCTCTACACGCTCTATACACCCAGCACGTGAGATCATACCTATACACGATATAGAACTAAGGATCTATGGAAGAGAGGTAAAAAATGCTAAGTCATTATTACAAGATAACGTCAAATATAGGGTCGAGAGGAGGGGGGAGATGACAATAATAAACATACCCAGGCTTCAGGAGTACGAGGTGATATTAATCGAATAGTGGCATTGATTTAATGGCGAAAGCCTCAGATAATGGACTAAGTAAGGTATTTTAATGAAACTGATAAAACCATATTAGATGATGAAGGAGGTGATCTCTAAGCCGCTATAGCGGCCTTGAAGAAGTTAATTTAAGCTGATTTCTCATAAAATGCTAGATTGAAAAAGGAATTAATTCTATTCCACATATTTAAGAGCATCAAGATAGGTCTCGTATATGGCTTTTCCGGCGCTATAGATTAGTCTCTTTTCCTTATCCGTTAAGTATTGCAGTAGGGTATAGCCTAAAGTTCTCCCAATCTTCTGAGGAACACTCACCATAACCTTCTCTGGAACACCTGGTACTTTTATAGGCGATGCTATACTTAATATTCTACAGGTATTAAGAGCTATAGCCCTTACTATATCTCTAAAAGCTGCAGCTGGGCCATAGTATGTCCCTCCAAGGACTGATATAATTTGTCTTGCAATCTCCTTCACTTTAAGCTCTACATCGGAAGTATTTAGGCTAATCCCCTTTTCGTGAAGGAATTGATCTAGAGGGATACCATCTACTCTAGTGATAGACCATAAAAACACAGAATTAGGACCATGCTCTCCAGCTACATAAGTCTCTATACATCTCGCAGGGACTTTAAGTGTTCTAGCAAGCTCTACTTTAAATCTCAGAGTATCTAAATGTGTCCCTGAACTTATTACGAATTCTGCTTTGGTCAATTTCTTAAACAACATTGCCATGGCATCAACAGGATTTGTTATTACTATAAACTTACCCCTCTTATTACCTGGGAATACTCTCTCTGCTATATCTTTTATTATCCTAGCATTCACATGTGCTAGGTCTCTTCTAGTCATATCTGGTGTTCTAGGTTTACCCGCTGTTATGAGTACAATATCGGCATCAGTCATATCAGAGGGATTCGTATAATGATTTATCGAAATTTCCCTACCCAAACTTGC
>CAZFTG010000023.1:0-14729 GCA_964522205.1 uncultured Thermoproteales archaeon | reverse complement strand
TCATATCAGAGGGATTCGTATAATGATTTATCGAAATTTCCCTACCCAAACTTGCTAGTGCATGTCTTAATTCCTCTGAGAATAGCATACTTAGATTAGGAACTACATCAACGAGTGAGAGCTCAGTAATATAGTTTTCATGGATTAAGGTATAGGCTAAGGTTCTCCCTACCCTCCCTACACCTATTATCCCAATATGCACTTCTAATAAACCTCCTTGAATATCTATGTTTAGGTTCTTAAATACATCATTAATATTTGTCGAAGTCAAGCTAGCTGATAGAACCTAGAGAGGATTAGATTAGTATAGGTGACAGGCTACATAATGTCCTCTTTCCTTTTCTAGTAGCTTGGGCTCCTCTTTTGAACATATTTGCATTTTAAATGGACATCTAGGATGTAATCGACAGCCTGAAGGTGGATTAATGGGACTGGGTATTTCTCCCTTAAGTAATAATCTTTCACGCTTAACTTTAGGCCCTGGTCTGGGTATTGCAGATATTAACGCCTTCACATAGGGATGTAGAGGATTAGAGAATAGTTCATCGGTAGTCGCTAGCTCTACTATTTTACCAAGATACATTACGGCAATCCTATCCGATACGTATTTAGCGGTAGCTAGGTCGTGAGTTATAAATAGGTACGTGACATGGAATTCTTTTTTGAGATCTGCCATTAGCTCTAGGATTTTAGCTCTCAGAGAAACGTCTATCATCGATATAGGCTCGTCAGCTACTATAAAGTCTGGTTTTAGTATCATAGCTCTAGAGATTGCAACTCTCTGTCTCTCACCACCACTTAATTGATGAGGATAAAGCTCATAATACCTCTCTGCAGGAGTTAAACCCACTTTCTCTAACATCTCTAAGACCATTTGTCTTTTTTCCTTCCCTTTGGCTATGTCATGTATTTCAAGAGGATGTCCTATAGCATCACCAATCTTCATCCTAGGATTAAGAGAAGCATATGGATCTTGAAATATTATTTGTAGATGTCTTCTAAGTTTCCTCAACTCCTCTCCTTTAACATGTGTTATACGCTTTCCTCTGAAAAGTATATCGCCTCCAGTAGGCTCTAGAAGACGAACAAGTAGTCTTCCTGTTGTAGTCTTTCCGCAACCAGTCTCTCCTACTAAAGCGAGTGTCTCCTCCTCCCTGATCTCTAAATCCACTCCATCAACAGCTCTGATATACTCAAGCTTTCTGGAGATAACTCTCTCCAAGAATCCTCTTTGAACAGGGAAGTATTTAGTAAGATTAGTAGTCGATATAATTGTTCTATTCATAGGCATCACAGTACATCCAACACTTAACTATGTGGTCTTTTATATTCACAGTTCTGGGCTCTCTGGTCCTACAGATATCTTTAGCGTATGGGCATCGGGGGTGAAATCTACAACCCCTAGGAGGTTTCACTAGATCAGGTGGTGATCCAGGAATATAACATAGTTTTTCACTCTTGGACTCTATGAGTGGTACTGCACGTAGAAGAGCTGATGTATAAGGATGTAATGGATCTCCAAGTATCTTATTCGCATCGGCCATCTCTACCAAGTGTCCAGCGTACATTACAGCTATCTTATCAGCTATCTCTGATACAACTCCTATATCATGGGAGATTAGTAGTATACTCATATTGTGCCTTTTTCTGAGGTTGTTTAGAAGGTCTATTATTTGAGCCTGAACTATGACATCAAGTGCTGTAGTAGGCTCATCAGCTATTATTAGGTCTGGATTAAGAAGTATAGCTAGAGCTATCATAACCCTCTGTCTCATTCCACCGCTAAATTGATGAGGATAATCATTAAACCTCTCTGGGGGTATACCAACCTCTTCCAGTGCTTTAATGCTTCTCTCTCTAGCCTCATTCTTTGATACGTTCTCATGAACCATTATAGTTTCCATGAGATGATCACCTATCTTCATTAGAGGATTTAAGGAGGTCATGGGATCTTGAAATATCATTGAAATTCTCTTACCTCTAATCTTAGCGAATTCATCATCACTTAGTTTAGTCAGTTCTACACCATCAAAAACTATACTACCTCCCACTATCCTCCCTGGAGGAGGAATTAACCCAAGCAATGAAATTCCCAGAGTCGACTTACCTGAGCCTGACTCACCAACTAGGCCCAGTACCTCACCTCTACTGATACTAAGACTGACTCCATCCACAGCTCTGACTACACCTCTTTTCGTAAAATAGTAGACCTTTAGTTCGTTTATATTAAGAAGACTCATTAAAATCTACACCTCTCGGAGTCTGGGATTTAGAATTTCATTTAATCCCTCGCTAAATAGACTGAATCCCAGAGCAGTGATAATTATCATGAGTCCTGGAAAGGTAACAGTCCACCAGTAACCAGCTGTTATAAAGTGGTACCCATTTCTTAGATCAAAACCCCAGTCTGGAGTCGGAGCTGGAAGCCCTAGTCCTAAGAAACTTAAGGCAGCCTCCGTTAGGATAGCATCTGTAGCATTTAGGGAAAATACTACTGGTAGGGATGCTGTGACGTTCGGTAGGATGTACTTAAGTAGTATGACCCTATCACTAGCTCCTATAGCTCTAGCAGCCTCTACATAGAGGCTCTCCTTAACAGATAACACTTCACTCCTAATCATTCTGAAATATACGGGTATGTATACTATACCTATAGATATTGTCACATTTAATATGCCAGGACCTAACACATAGGCTATAGCTATGGCAAGTATTATACTCGGGAAGGCATACATACTATCCATAATAAGCGCTAGTGTGGTATCGAAAACACCACCAATATAACCAGATAGTAGACCTAGTGATGCACCTATAATCATGGAGAATATCGAGGCTAGAAAGGCTATACTCAAGGAAATCCTCGATCCATATATTATCCTACTCAGTATATCCCTACCTATATTGTCAGTACCTAGAAGAAATCTGGTATTGGGAGGTTCCAGAGAGCCTCCAACAGGCTCTATGGGATCGTATGGTGCTATTACAGGTGCTAAAATAGCCATAAATGATACTATGACTATAATAGCAGCGCCTGTGATCGCTATCCAGTACTCTGAGACATCTAATCTCCTAATTCTCCTCAGAAGAGGAATAATTGTTCTGGACGTAGAAACACCCTTCATAGAGATCACCTAAATCTTATCCTGGGGTCTAAGTATGCGTACATTACATCGACAAGGAGACTTATAGAGACTATAAGGAGGGCTATAAATACTACGGTTCCCTGAACTGTGGTATAATCTCTGTACATTATCCTCTCTAGCAGGAATGTACCCATTCCAGGCCATGAAAATGTGGTCTCCGTCAGTACAGCACCAGCTAGTAGTAGTGCAAATTGTAATCCCATCATGGTGAGAATGGGAATAAAGGCATTCTTAAGAGCGTGTCTATAGATTACTATGTTCTCGGGAATTCCCCTAGCTCTAGCTGCTGTTATGAAATCTCTTCTTAATACCTCTAACATGTTTGATCTTACAGTTCTAGTGAACACTCCTGATATGTACACCCCTAGAGTAATGGATGGAAGTATTAGGTGACTTAGGGCATTAAAGAAACTAGGTATATTCAGGGTCAGTATACTATCCAGTAGATACAAACCTGTTATCCTTTGAGGTTCCATGAAGGGATCTATTCTACCGCCAACTGGTAGTAGTTTGAGGTATACTGAAAATATCAATTGTAACATTATACCGAACCATGGTATGAATAAAGAATATGTGACAATACCATAGAATCTGAATACCTGGTCGAGTTTACTTCTAAATCTTCTAGATGCTTCTGTCCCTGTAATTATGCCTATAAGGACACTCACAATGAAGGCTGAAATACTCAACTCTAATGTAGCGGGGAAATGATCCATAATCTCATCTATTACTGGTCTTCTCCCCCATATCATAGATCTACCAAGATCTCCACGAAGTAGATTTGATAGGTAGTTGATGTACTGTATGTGATAAGGTTGATCTAGTCCCAAACGTTTGGTAACACTTTGAATTACTTCTGGTGGGGCTTTAGTACCTACGATAGCCGCTACAGGATTTCCAGGAAGCACTCTCATTATTAGGAATATTATAGTGAGTAGTATAAACAGGGTAGGTATGGCCATTAGTACTCTCTTAATTAAGTATGCCTTAAGCATATTGGAACCCTCAGAAAAAGATCTAACTCTTATATATTAGATAGTATCTCAGTAGCATTACGGGATCTAACACTACTCCCCTTATGTTCTTCTTACATACTAGGAATAGTTTTCCTTGGAATAGTGGTATCAAAGGAGCATCTCTTGCTAATATCCTCTGGACTTCTTCGTATCGCTCTTGCCTTTCTTCTATCGTAGGTTTGACCATAGCCTCTTCAAGAAGTTCATCTACCTCAGAGTTGTTATAGAATACGCCAAGATGTCCACAGTGCTCTGAATGGAGGAAGGGAGTTAGGTAATTATCTGGGTCTATATAGTCAGGATACCAGCCCAATAGGAATATGGGCATGACACCCTTTGCTATATATTCAGCAGCATATGTAGCCCATTCAGCACTCTTGAGCTCTACTTCTATCATCCCCGTCTCCTCTAAGCTCTCCTTTATTAGGGCAGCTACATCAGCTTCCGTCGTTCCATAGTGTGTAGGAGTGTACCATAGTTCTACCTTGAACTTATTGTCCTCACTAAATCCAGCCTCTCTCAGAAGCTTTCTGGCCAACTCTAAATTACGTTCACCGTATTCGTCCTTAAAGGCATCTATATGACTCCACATACCCATGGGTACCATACTATACAGTGGTGTAACTAGACCCTTGAAGACTTTTTCACATATTCTGTCCCTATCTACTGCTGCAGCTATGGCTCTTCTGAGTCTTACATCATCAAAGGGTGGTTGGTTGCACCTTAGGACTATATAGCGTATGTAGGGGCTGGGGGCCTCTATTACATTAAACTTACCTCCCTTCTTGAGGGCTATTATATCAGTAGGGAGTAGTTCTCTCCAGGCTATGTCGATCTCACCAGCTTCAAGAGCCATCTTAAGTGCTGTAGCATCCTTATAGAACTTTATTATAAAGTACTTGGTCTTCGGTTTAGGTCCATAATAGTCTGGATTGACTTCAAGTCTAAGCTCTACATCTCTAACCCACTTCACTACTTTATAGGGCCCTATACCTACAGTCGAGTCCTTTGCCTCATCCCATGGGTATGCTTTAGGGCTAACGGGGAAATATGGAACTGTTGCCACTAGTGCAGGGAAATACGCTATGGGACGTTTTAAATGGAAGGCTACTGTATACTTGTCTATGACTTCTACCTTCTCTACAAAGGCTGTTACAAGCCATGAGGGATCGAGATTTAAGTGCATTTGTCTCTCTATAGACCACTTAACGACTTCAGCATCTAGAGGAGTTCCATCCGTGAACTTTAAGCCCTTTCTTAGCTTAAATGTGTAAACACGGCCATCTTCACTTACTTCATAGCTTTCAGCAAGACCTGGTACCAGCTCCGTTGTTCCTGGCTTATACTTCAGTAATCCCTCTCCGATGTTGTTTAGAACCTCCCATGTGAAGAAGTCATAGGCTTTAGCTGGATCTAATACTGTGATCTTATCTATTGTACCCAATACTATTACTTCCCTGGGTTTAACGTATACCTGCTGGTACCAGTAGTAGCCTAGACCTATTGCAGCTGCTACTATTACTACTAGTAATATCACTAAGTATACCTTTTTCATTCCAGGCATATTATCACCTTTAGCCTATTGTCAAAATTTAGGAAATATAAACTTTTGCGTAAAATATTTAAGTGAGTAGCTTAATCACAATTTAAAATACTAGGAGACAACTCTTCCTCTTTCCCACAGCGTTTCTCAAGCACACTTAATACTTTCTCTAGTCATACGGAGTTATTAAACGTTTACTAAGATTTTCCCGAACTCTTCAATTATATTCTGCAATCTCTCATCCAACATATTATCACTTATACTATTTTAGCCAGTAACTTTCATAAGACTTTGACTAAAGGTAATCAGTCTACTGCTCTTCTCATGATAACAATTGGATAATGAGGGACTCTCATAAGCATACTCCAAGTCACTCCATCTATGGTGGTCTCAAACCTTCTAGCCATTTCCCACACATCTCTCCCCGCTCCGAATCCTCTCATCTTCTCAGCTATTCTAGAGATTTTCAGTAGTTCTTCTAAACTCATTACTGAGCCAGAGAAGGCTACTGGAGTCGGACTAGACCTAAGTCTAAGAACATTGCCTAAAATATAGGCAAATATTCCTCCTGATTTAATACCCTTTACAAAGGTTTTCCTAGGGGATATACAGAAACTCCTCCACGAGTAACATCTATCTGAATCTACTATTACCACCGTTAAATTCTTACCTAAGTACTTCCTTATAGCATCTCTTATCTCTTCGGTGATCTTTACAGGATCTTTTAGAGGAAGAGAAGCATAGGAATAGGGAAGATTTGTAACATCTATTCCACCTTCAGAACCAAAACAGAGGGCTGCCAGGGGGCCTACCTTTTCGATTACCAATTGTTTATGTCTCGCTCCAAGCTCTACAGGATAGCTCCTCAGGTTATAAATTGTCCTCCAGCTCAGCCTACAGAGAATTCCGAGAATATAACCCCATATACACCTCATCCAGATTCTCGCTATAAGCCTCGCGGAAATTCCCGGTTTAATCCTACTCTCATTCACTATGTTTCCTTCAGCTACTGAGATAGCCTTTTCCGAGAGCACGATTATATCTCCATCTCTCACTCCTAACCTGCTAAGTGCATGTACTATGAACTTCTTGTAATTGAACCCAGGAGTCCAGTACCTAGATCTTAAGGCTTTAGCCAGGTACCTCATCTACATGCACTCTCTACAGCATCTCTAACAGCATTAGCGATTAAATGGGCAGCGCAATCTATGGTTCTTTCCTTCAATACGGGATCAACATCATGTGTTGCTAGACGTGGGTAGCACTGTAGTAGTATCGCTGCTCTACGTTCAGCATAATCTATTCCTACTCCTACAAGCTTTCTAGCTACGAAGTATGTAGATCCACATGGAGCACTACGCTTCACTCGGATTGAGGATATAGTTCTAGTGGTCTCATCTAATGTTATCTTAAGTGAGGGTCTTCCAAAGTACTTAGTAAACTCATCGATATACTTATCTCCACAAGGAGTGAGCGAACACAGTGGTCTAGCGAATATACATGTAATATCCCTCTTCTTAAGTTCGTATTTTAATAGATTTTCTAGACCTGTACCCACTAGTCTAGGATTATCCACAGCTACTATTATGGACTTTACATCAATCCTTTCGGTTATGGTAGGTATTAGAAGAGGTACTGTGTTCTCTTCATATGCTAACAGTAAGATATCACAGTCCTCTAACCCTTCCATCTCTACTATTTCAGGTTCGTCTAGTGCTGTCTCTAATTCTATGTGAGGAAGTTTTACCTCATTTCCATTCCATTCTCTTATAGTTCTTAGATTTCTTACTATTCTCTCTCCGTGGAATCCTTGTGTTAAAACTAGTATCTTCATAACATCATTATGTAGGGAAGGGGTTTATATTAGTGTACTAACCATAAGAACGGGTGAAATCCCATGTGCGAGTTTAAAGTTCTACTTACACTGAATAGAGTTGAAGTTGCTAGGGATATCGTTAATGCCTACTGTGAGGATTGAGATCTGATATTAATAGACATACTAGGAGCTAAAACATCGCTTGACAATACTAAATAGAGACTATCAGCGTAGACAAGGAAGAGCTAGTAGTGATGAAGAACCCGTTAATAGGTCCTATTCTGAACTTTATAAGAAGATACATCGAGTGTATGCATAATGAGAAGTACGATCGAGATCTCGATCTTCTATGGAACCATATAAAGAAAAGAGGAGATGAACTTCTAAATGATCTCAGGAATGTATATCAAAAATAATGTAACCCTGATCTAAAATAATGGCTTTATATTATATAGCTTTATAATTGTAATATATTAAATTATAATGATGAAGGCACTTAAAGAGTTTAAAATAGGCAGATATCCTCCTGCAGTTATTGTCGAAAAAAGCACTCCTATTATTAAGGTTATTAAGGGCCTTACTGAAAAGTGGGTTAGACATGCGCCTATAGTAGATGAAAGTAATAGGCTCATAGGAATGGTCTCGGCTAGAGATATAATAGATTTCTTAGGAGGAGGACCTAAGAGTAGAATTGTGGAGGAGAAGTACGACGGGAATCTGTACGAGGCTATCATGAAAGAGCCTGTCAACTCGATAAAATATATGCCACCCTATGTAACTTTGGATGATGATATTCAAGCTGTTGTGAGTATAATGTTAGAGAGGAACATAGGAGCACTAGCAATCACAGATGAAGAGCGTAGAGTAGTGGGGATAATATCGGAAAGACATATAATGGCACTATTCTCTGAAGCGAAAACTATGGTAAGAGTATGTGAACTCATGTCGAGGCCCTTGATAACACTACCTCCACAGGCTACACTAATAGAAGGACAGAAATTGATGCACGAGAAGCACATCAGGAGAATACCTCTGAAAACAGGTCCTAATCTAAGGGGCATAGTTAGTATAAAAGATATTGTAAAACTCTATTCTCTGGAGGAGACTCTAGAGAGACTTAGACTGTTAGATAAGGAGAGCGTGTATAGTATTCCTCTCTCATATTTAGCATCTACGAAAGTGATAACAGTAGAACCTCATGTTGATCTAGGAGAAGCCATAAGGATCATGCGAGAGAACAATATAGGCAGTTTAGTGGTAGTGGATAGGGGAGAATATATAGGAATAATTACTGAGAGAGATTTCATAATAAAGCTTCCAAAGATGTGGGGAGTAGAGCTTTTCGTGGATGAAGTAGAAGAGCTCATAGTAGCTGGCCGTATTGTCGTACTAAGATGAGTAATTAATCGTAATGTACTTAGGGTATTGCAAGTTTAGAGAGATATCATAGATCTAAGAGTCGTATTAAATCATCAGCTTCAATAGGAATAGCTGTTTTGTATACCTATAAGTCTCTCGTCTTGTTCTAGCTAAATTAACTAGAGGACAAACTCATCCTTCACCTCGAGGTGAAGGCTCTTATATTATTAGCCTATCTACCAGAAAAGAGGGACTGAAAATGGTGAGGTTTGGGATAGAGTTCGTTCCCATGGAGCCCATAGTAAACATAGTCAAGTACGTTAAGCTAGCTGAAGCCCGAGGATTTCAATATGTCTGGATAACTGACCACTATAATAACAGAGATGTGTATGCGACATTAGCAATGTTAGCAATAAACACAGAAAGAATAAAATTAGGCACAGGAGTTACAAATCCCTATACGAGAAATATTGCACAGACAGCCTCCTCTATAGCAACCATAGACGAACTCTCCAATGGAAGGGCTATTCTAGGAATAGGTGCAGGTGATAAAGTTACTTTAGAAGCTCTAGGAATCCAATGGCTCAAACCAGTAATAGCTATACGTGAATCTGTAACAGTACTCAGACAGCTATGGACAGGTAAACGTGTGAAGTTTGAGGGCGAAATAATCAAACTCAAAGGAGCTAAGCTCGCAGTCAAGCCGAAAAATATCATTCCCATATATATCGGAGCACAGGGTCCTCTCATGCTGAGGCTAGCTGGAGAAGTAGGCGAGGGAGTCCTAGTTAATGCATCTCACCCCAAAGATTTTGAGTTCGCGATGAAACAATTAAGAAGAGGTGTAGAAAGAGGGGGTAGATCACTTAGCGACATAGATGTAGCAGCATATACGGCTTTCTCAGTGGATGAAGATCCAAAAGCGGCTACCAAGGCTGTTAAAATAGTTGTAGCCTTCATAGTAGCTGGAGCCCCTGATGTAGTACTAGAGAGGCATGGTATTGATGTCGACGCCGCTAATACCATAAGAATGGCAATAGGTAAGGGCGACTTTAAGACAGCAGTTAAGAACATTACTAAGGATATGATAGACTCCTTTTCGATATGTGGAACACCAGAGGACTGTATATCGAGAATAGAAGAGCTCCTAAAAACTGGAGTGACTCAGATCGTCGCTGGATCTCCAATAGGACCAGACAAGGAAAAAGCAATAAACTTAATAGGTGAGAGAATAATACCGAGATTTTAGTTTTTCCATAATATCACTCCATTCTCATCGATTTATACCCATTGCATTGTTAGATAAAAATATTGGTTAGACTTAAGTATTAGTCTTACAAAATTTTAGGAAGTAAAATGAGTGTCATCTCACGAGTAGGGAGAAAAGGTGTAATAGTAATACCAAAAAGGATGAGAGAATCAATAGAGTTAAAGGAAGGATCTTATAGAAGGAGATGTAATAATAAGACCCCCCACTCTAAAACGAGTAAAACTTGGAGGGAGGTATCTCAATTAGTCGCTAAGTGTAAAAAAGAGGAGCTAGAGCTTGAAGAGTAAGAGACTAGTTCCTGATACGAGCGCTTTTCATCGGTAGAGGTAGGAGCGAAGGAAAACAACACCACTCCCACCAATGAAAAGGGTGATGGAGGATAAAGAGTTCTCTTAGACTAGAGAAAGAAATAAAAACCTTATATTGACACATTGGTTCAATACAACGTCCAATTTGTAATTTAAAGGTAGTGGAGCGCATGAAGGACGTGCTGTTGCATAATATAGCATGTGCTATATTAGCAGGAGGAAAGTCTAGTAGAATGGGAGTATATAAAGCGATAGTAAAATATAAGGGAAAGGAACTCATACTCTATCTCCTTGAGGAGCTTTACAACATATTCGATGACATAGTCATCTCAGTCAGTAATAGCAGTCAACTGCGACTGCTATTAAATACTATAGGCAACTACGAGAATATCAGAGTCCTTATAGATCCCATAGTGCGCATTCGTAGTCCATTAGTAGGCCTTCTTACATGTCTTACAGGAGTTCATAAAGAGTACGTATTCGTAGTAGCATGCGACATGCCTTACGTATCCAGAAAAGTAGTTCTACATTTGTACCGACAACTAGAGAGAGATGAGCTTGATGCTGTAGTACCTAGATGGCCTAATGGCTTTTTAGAACCTCTGTGTGCTATATACAGAAGAGCTACTACTTTGAAGAAGCTGATGGATAGAATATGCCTAAACGACCATAGTATGAGGGGGTTGATAAATAGTCTAAAATCTGTGAAATACTTATCCATTGAGCAGTTGAGAGAACAGGGAATAGAACCTAAAGTATTCTATAACATAAATAAATTACATGAAATAGAGATTTAGTGGGGACTAGTGATACGAAGTCTTCTTTTCTTCCTCTCTGATAATTTATTAATCACTTCGAGTCCTTCTTTATCTAGCTTCTTAACAACGATAATTCCAGTATCAACAGCATACTTAATTAGCTCTCTTCCAACGTTAGTCCTTACAAGAACCGTGGACCATCCATCTTCTGATCCTATACTACCTACTGAGAGATCCGCCATCCAACTAGTTAGATCAGGACATGATCTACAGGAGTAGGTAGCGTACTTCTTCAGTACAGAAACCTTGATGCTCTTCTCATAGCCTTGTTTTAATCTAACGATGAACATACCACGCTTTATATCCATCCTAGTGACATCATCAGGTTCTACACCGATATGTGTCCTTAAGGCGTTTACGATACCAGAATAAGGATAGTTATTCATACAGAAGAGTCCTATAGTTAGCTTTACAGGATCTGTGTACTTCCTCAGACCAGTAGATTTCATGAGCCATAGTGCTCTAATATGACATGGAAGACCTACCACAGCGAGGCTCCTGTAGGTACTTATAGCACGTCTAAGTAAGTGAAGAAGTGGAGAGAGGGAGTATTTAGAACCTGCACTTTTAATAATAGTCTCACTATCCTCTGCTATTACGGGAATAGACTTCAGGGGTTCTGAGGGATTAGATGTCGTAACTATTGCAGCATCTATCATCTTCCTTTCTAGGGCTGTAAGTAGTAAGCTGGTTACTACACCTCCATCTTGACAGACCTCGAGTACATCACTTTTAGTACTCCTAGCAGTGTACGACTCCAGTACTATGGACTCTGCTTTCAATGCTTCAGCTACGTTTAGCGTGGGACAAATCTTGGTACAAAGTCCACAGTTAGTACACTTCTCCCTATTCAGTACAGGCTCCTCCTCACCTAAATCAAGTGCTGAGACTGGACATATTGCTATACAGGCTCCACAGTAGCAGCATCTCCCCTCCAATAGATCAATTGCACTCTTCACGGACATCAGAACAGCAATTGGAATTATAAATCTCTCGAAGATACTTTGGGCCAGAATGCTACTGATACTTAGGCTAAGCTTATATCTAGAACATTGATTGAATAGGAAGGAGGACTCATGATAATGTTTCTAGATTGCGATATCTTAGTAACGAAGCACGGCTTTATATTTTATACTATAGGGTATGAGCATCCAGATCAGAGGGTTGTAGGTAACCTAAAGTACATACCTAGAGAGTACGCTAAATTATTCCATCTAGAGTGGCTAAAGCACAAGTGGATATTGGAGGGTAGAGAACTTGTGAGACCTAAAGTACTATTCTCTCCAAGGGTATATCAATCTATCATTAAGACCTTTATGAGATATTTTCCTGAATACGTCTACTACTCTAATCAACTACAGAAGTATATAATCAGTGTTCCCATAGACCTCATAGATAGAGTCTATAGACCCAGTGAATCCCTTAAGCGAATTATGAATAAGAAGAGGAGGGACCCCCTAGAGAACAAGGTAGTTAACCTAGTAGAGGAGTTATCGGGAAAGTCTGGGGTCTCATTAAAATACTTTGGAGTGAGTGGATCCGTAAGTCTAGGTATGCATAGATCCTTTAGTGATATGGACATTATAGTATATGGTTTAGAGAACTACTACAAAGTTAGGAATGCTCTAATATTACTAGAGAAGGAGGGGCTAATTACCATGATAAGTGACTCTACCCTAGACGAGATTAGAATGAACAGAGGATTATATCAGGGTACTAGGTTCAATATAAATGCAGTAAGACTACAGGAAGAAATCAAGACTACACCCTGCCTTTATAAGCCTATCTGTACAATTGAAGTGAAGTGTAGGGTATTAGATGCTAGAGAGTCCATATTCAGACCAGCAGTGTATAGAGTCAGAGTAGAAGATGTTATCAGAGGACCAAGAGATATATCCCCGTGTATAACTAGAGTAGTATCGATGATAGGACTCCATAGGATGATCGCTACTGAAGATGATATTATCGTAGTCAAGGGAATACTAGAAGAGGTCATAGATGTAGATACCAGTACAAGGTCCTACAGGATATTTGTGGGCTCAGCCTCTCAGAATGAGTATATTAAAAACCTATCTAGGGGGATATCGTGAAGGCCAGGGATAGAGATGCTCCAGTCACTAGGGAGGGCATAATCTTCAGGGTCATGGGATACAACCATCCACCAGGTGCATATTTCTGCGATGTAGAATATGCTCCTGAGACAATATATACCAGTAGGGAGAAGAGAGCGCTAAGGGAAGGAAAAAGACTAAGATACTATAAATTCTACTTCGATGGAGGACTCAAATTTGTAGAGGAGAGATATCCTCAGTACACCGTGTACAGTAGAGTCTTTGGAAAGAGACTCGTAGGACTCAAATACGAGTACATAGCCGAGCTCAGAAAGCCTGAGGAGAGACTCCAGAAATTGCTGATGACTGAAAGGAGTGACAAACTTTTGAAAGCTCTTCGTAGATTACTTGATATGATCACAGAAATATCCACACTCAGAACATCCGACTTCGGGGTCTTTGGATCCCTAATGCACGATTTTTACCATGAGGAATATAGTGATCTTGACCTGGTAATCTATGGAACTAAGGAATTGGAGGAACTTTTGGAAGTGCTGAATAGCCTATATAGAGATGGCAGAGTACTGATAAATGAGTTCGATACAGTATCTCCCGAACACTTTAAGAACTGGAGATTTAAACACCTCACTCCAAAGGAGTATATAGAATATCAAAAGAGGAAAATGATATACGCTATATACAAAGGCCCAGAGAGACAGATCAAGGTCGAGTTCGAACCTGTGATGAGATGGGAGGAAATAGTTAATGAATACCCGAACTATGAACGTATAAGACCTCTGACATTTGTAGAAGCTGAGGTTAAAGTGATCGATGCGTCCAGATCGTACTTCATGCCCTCCACATACTCTATCGAATTGCTTAAACTCAAAGGATATAGTAAACCTGTAGACGTACGCAGAGTCATCTCCTATGTAGAAGAGTTTAGGATGCAGTTAGGAGAAGGAGATCTGGGATTAGTTCGTGGCATGCTCGAGGAGGTCTGCCTGAAAAATGGTGAAGTATTTCATCAGATAGTATTAAGCTATTTCCCTAAAATATATCATGAGCAGGTACTCAAATCACTGAAATCTCGGAACAAAGATTACAAAGAGTATGTCTAGCAAAGGTACAGCTAATAAGGATCTAATCGAGAACTTCTGGAGAGAGGAAATTGGGTTTAGGAGGATTAGGCGTGAATCTGCTAATTGGAGTTTTATAGAAAAACAACCTCCAAGAATTAAAGCAACACTAGAATACTACATAGAGACAGGGGATATCAGAACATCATCCAAGATAGCTGGACTAAATCTATCCGTATTTAGGAATATCCTCAAACAAGCACGAATACCAGTAATAACATAGTCAGTACCTGACTACGTTAGGTAATCCAAGGAGTACCTTAAGC
>CAZFTG010000022.1:0-24046 GCA_964522205.1 uncultured Thermoproteales archaeon | reverse complement strand
TTTTTGTATTGGGAGCAAGTAGTCGGAAAATAGCCGAAATATCGGTCGAGGAGTTTGAGAAAGAATCCGAGGAACTACAGAGGGAACTCTATGAATGAGATCATCCGAGTACTAGTTGATTCTACATATATATTACCTGCATTTGGGATTAAGGTTATTGGATTAGGAGATGAAGTTCTCCTAAAATTGGAAAGGCTCAGGATAAGAAGGTTAGTGAATTTTTTCTATACAGACATCATATGGGTGGAGATAATACCAAAGGTGGAAAAGGAGTATAGAGATAGGAACATTGAATTAACTCCTGAGACCTTTGAAAGCATTATTGAATCGTTATACGAGACTTTCACCAATATAGCTCCTGGGCTGAAAGCTCTACGTGAAGCATACCGTCTGAGAATGTTAGGACATAGGGATATGATCGATAACCTACTGTATGGAATAGCAGTTGAGAATAACTTATATCTTCTATCCCAGGATAGAGTATTTAAGGAATTTTTGAGGAGAAATAACTTATCGTATGAGGTACTACTTGATCATCAAGAATTGTTTAAACGAGTTAATGAGGTAGATTCGAGTGCTCTTCATTGACATTCACCCCGCTTAAGAGCACGGGTTGTGCCACTAGTCCTTTATCCCTATCCCTCTAAGGGAAAATCGGGATTATCGCTACCCTCATAGGTACTGTGTTCGATCTAGCCTCCAACTCTAACCAGTCATCTTAGCTATCGACAGGAGAGTATGTAAGAGTTCTACTCGTCTGTATCATGATTAATAAGTAACCGCAGTTAATTAGTAGTCGAGGGTTAAGATGAAATTACTGTACATAGTGATAGATGGAGCGGCTGATAGACCTGACGGTCCTACTCCCCTCGAACTGGCTGAGACACCAGTGATAGACTCTCTAGTCGCTAAATCCAAGCTAGGCCTCATGTACCCTGTAAGCAGAGGGATAGCTCCTGAGAGTGATTCAGCTGTCCTATCTCTCTTAAGCTACGATCCCCACAGGTACTATACTGGTAGGGGTCCTCTGGAGGCTCTAGGAGCTGGCATCCGTATAAGGGATGAGTACGAAGTAGCTTTTAGAGCAAACTTTGCAACTGTAGATCCTAAGACGATGAGTATCATAGATAGACGCTGTGGTAGAGATCTTACTAGCTATGAAGCCCATGAGCTCGCAAGGTCTCTAGATGGTATGGAGTTTAAGGAGTATGATGCATATATAAGAGTGAAGGCCACAGTAGGTCATAGAGCTGTTGTGGTAGTAGGGAGCAAAAGTTTTAAGCTCTCCGATGAGGTTGAGAATACAGATCCAGCATATGTCAAGAGAGGAGTAATCTCTATTGCTGTAAGGGATTTCGAAGCTAAAATAAAAGAGTGTATACCGCTAGAGGATTCAGAAGAAGCTAGGAGAACGGCACACCTAGTTAATATGTTCACCAGAAAGGCTATAGTGATATTAAATGATCACGAGATAAATAGGGCTAGAAGTAGACGAGGAAAACTTAAGGCTAATGCTATACTCCTCAGAGACGCTGGTAATAGACTCCCAGATATCAAGACACTTAAAGAGAAATTTGGACTAGTATTCGGTGCAGTAGTCGAGATGCCTGTGGAGAGAGGTATAGCAAGACTACTGGGAATGGAGATGGAGGAGGTGTCTGTAGAGGGCATTACAAAGATAGAGAGATATCACCTTATGCTAAGCCAGGTACTGAAGCTCCTAGCTCGATGCGATGTAGTGTACGTACACTTGAAGGGTCCGGATGAGCCAGCACATGATAAGGATCTAGAGGGAAAGATTAAGGCTATAGAATTGATAGATAGTCACTTCTTTAGAGGATTACTAGAGAAAGTGTCTCTTGAGGAAACTTCACTACTAGTAACCTCAGACCATGCAACACCTTACCTATTAGGCGCTCATACAGATGACCCCGTAGTAGTGATGCTCTATAATCCAAAAGAGGAAGGAGACGGTCTACCTAAGTTCACGGAGAGAATGGGTGCTAAGGGATCCCTTGGTTTTATAAAACACGGATGGGAATTACTACCACGAGTACTAAGGATATTGAAGATGATTAAGTAGTTAGTTTTATGATTTTTACCACTTCCTCCAATCTGCTCTTCAATTTAGCTTCATAACTAGTAATACTAATCCCTTCTAAGTGTTGTTTTTTCAAATTTTTGATCGAGGTCACGATCTCCTCATCTCCTATCTCAACTCTCGGGTATACGGGAATTCTCTCTCTTACTAGTTCTTTTGCTGCAACATACTCATATGAGAGCATTTCCGAGGATAGGCCCTTCTCTTTAAGTTCTTCACGATCGAATGGAGGATTGTAGTGAAGGACATTGAAAAGAGAGTAGACAAACCTCATTACTGATTCTTCATCTAAATCCCTATTAAGCCTTAGTAGTTCACCTATGAGAGAATACAGTTCGAAATTAAGACAGCTGGGAGAAGTGCCAGTTCTATATATTATGGGTTGGATAAAGTCCAGGTAATAGCTGAGCTGGTGGTAATCTTGACCGATTAACCATGCTAGAGTCGGTGGAAAGAGTATTGCTCCATACTCTACATTTCTACCAAAGGAACTGATTACGTTGAACATCTCCTTAGTGTACTCTACAATACATGCACTTCTGAATGAGAGCCATTCAATAACCCCTGGGTATTCTATTAGTGCAGAGAGGATGGGTGGAATTCCATAGTCAAATGCTGTAAATATCGGTAGGAACTCAGAGAGTCTATAGGCTTCCTTTAAGAGACCCTTTACATCTCCTTTCATTCTTTTGAAGTCATAACCCATTTCCTTAGCCTTATTTTCACAGTGCTCGCAAAAACAGGTAGTGAAAGTGTTAATTCCATTAGTGAAAGATGGAAAGTTCACTCCATCGAGCACTACCCCATTTATCTCATAGCCTGACATTATCTCCTCAATAAACTTTAGGCTCCTCTCTCTCAGTTCTGGGTGGTTAGGGCACCCCATTCCATTCCATATATATCTCCTTCCAAGGGGATCTTCAAGTGCATACTGCCTGCCAATTTGATCTTTAGTCAGTCTAAAGGGCTTTACAAGAAAGTGAGCTTTCATTCCCCTGTCCTTTACAGCTATCACCTGACCTAAATTATATCCCACTATTACATCAGTAAATCCTAAATCGAGTAGGTATTCTATGACCTCATCGTATTTTTTCATAGGTAATTTAGCTATCCACAGTCTCATGTCAGTACTATATATATACAGTATATTAATGTTTCTAGAAGGGAGTTAGTGAATATAAGTAGTTTAATAATCCAAAAGGAGGTTTCTATCGTGACCCTATTTACTCTATAGAGTCTCATTGAGGATAATGAGTTAGTGGTATATGGTCTATAGTATGAATGAAAGTTGATTTACTGTTTCAAATACTAGTGTAGTGTACTCTGCCTTAAGACTACTATGGCTTGAAAGTCATTTACATTTGTGCCTGTACGACCAGTATATATCAACCTCTTTAGTGCTTGAAGAGCGTGAAAACTATCGTTATTGGCTAGGTACTCTTCAATATCTATTCCTAGCTCTATTGAGTCTCTAATAGTCTTTCCATCTACTACTCCACCAGCTGCATCAGTTACCCCATCTATCCCATCACTACCTATGGATCCTATGGCTACATTCTTTAAACCATCTATTCCCTTTGCTGCTGAGAGAACGAGTTCCTGATTTCTACCACCTAATCCCCTACCTCTAACGGTTACAGTAGTTTCTCCGCCAGAGACTATAACCGCTGGTTTGGGTATGGGGTAATCCCATCTGTATACTTCCCTGGCTATGGAGGAGAGAACTTTACCCACTTCTCTAGCCTCTCCTTCAATAGTAGAGGAGAGTATTAAGGTGTTAAAGCCCATGGATTTTGCTAATCTACACATAGCTTTTAGACTTTCTCTATTACTAGCGATTATCAGATTATCCACTTTCTTAAAGAGTTCATCTCCTGGTTTAGGGGTTTCAGGAATTTCACCTCTACATCCTTTTAGTAGATGTTGTCTGATACTCTCCGGGACTTTATCGAATATGGAGTACTTCTTGAGTACGTATACGGCATCCTCGAAGGTACTAGTGTCTGGTGCTGTAGGTCCAGATCCTATGACGTCTATAGGATCTCCTACCACATCGGATATTATGAGAGAGATTACCCTAGCTGGAAAGGCATGTCTTGCTAACCATCCCCCTTTAATCATCGAGATGTGCTTTCTAACAGCATTAACCTCTCTGATATCAGCACCACACTTGAGTAATTGCTCCGTGAGCTCTCTCAGATCATCTATATCAATATTAGAATAGGGTAATGGCATGAGAGCAGAGGCACCACCCGATAGGAGTACTATCACTAAGTCATGTTCACTCAGTTTACTTACGGTATCTACAATACGTCTAGCGCCCTCTACACCTCTCTTTGATGGTATAGGGTGATCAGAGCCCCAGAGTACTATATGTTTGAGTCGTCTAGCCTCCCCCCTAGGAACTAGTACTATTCCATCTGATATTCTATCCTTTAAAATACTCTCCATGGCCTCAGCCATTCTTCCGCTGGCCTTGCCAGCACCTACGATTACTATCCTCTCTATATCGCGTAGATCTACTTTCACATCGTGGATACTCAGTATATGATCCTCGATATGCACCTTTTCGAGTATAGTACTGTAGGGATCTGCTCTTCTTATACCTTCATCAAAGAGCTTGAGTACTACTTCTACAGCCTTACCTCCGACCTCGACTAGTTCTTCATAGTTCTTAATTATCACATTCTACACTAAACTTAGAGCCTTAAAACTATAACTCAGCTAATAAATTCTAGGGTACTAGGGTAGTGTGCATAGAGACTATTTTAAGCTTCTAACCTAAATCTATAGCATGAGAAATCTTTCACTACTGGAATACTTTAGAGAGCTAGAATCCAGAACTGAACCACTATACAGATTTAGAGCAGAGAGTATTGAAGAGTGGAAGGAGTGGAGGATAAAGCTAAGGGAGAAACTGTGGAAACTTCTCGGAGAACTCCCCGATGAAAAAGTACCACTCAACCCTGAGATCCTAGAGGAATTCGAAAGAGGAGGTATTGTTATCAGAAAGGTAATATATGATGTAGAGGAGAATTTCTCAGTTCCAGCATACCTACTACTACCCAGGGAAGTCAAGGGAAAGCTGCCAGCAATTGTAGCATTTCATGGACATGGAAGAGGAAAGGAAGATGTCGTAGGTCTAGTGAAGAACGAAGTAGAGTACCAAGTTTACATTGCTAAGTACAACTACGATTATGCCTACAAGTTCGCTAGACGTGGTTATATCGTACTAGCACCCGATGGTAGAACTTTCGGAGAACTTTCCAAGGATAGAGTAAACTGTGACTGGGGTTTTAAGATGGCCATACTGTTAGGAAGGACCATAGTGGGGTTAAGAGTTTGGGATGCTATGAGATCTATAGATTATCTACAAAGTCTACCTGAAGTAGATAGCGAGAGGATCGCATGCATAGGGCTCTCATGGGGTGGAGCTTGGACCGTCTATACTACTGCTCTAGACGATAGAGTAAAGGTCGCCGTAGTCAGTGGATACTTTGGATCCTTTAGGGATATGTTGATCGAGAGATCATGTTGTATATGCCAGTACATCCCTCGAATAAGACTCTATGCGGATGTCTCAGATATTATAGCATTGATAGCCCCACGTCCACTTCTAATAGAGTACGGTACTAGAGACCCCCTATATACTTATCGAGTAGTCCTTGAAGAATTTGAGAAATTAAAGAGAGTTTATAAACTCTTGGGAGCAGAGGACAGACTGGATATAGATATATTCGAAGGAGGACATATGTTTAGTGGTAAGAAGGCTTTCAATTGGATAAGCAAGTGGTTATAACTATTTTTCCTCCACTAATTCAGATGCGCGAGTAAAGCCAGTAGACTCCACCTTCTCTACCTTCACTCCCCGATAGAGTTCGTATAGAGCGTTTATTAGTGCATGGGATATACTACTCCTCGCTCTTTCGAATTTCTCGAAGTACTTGAGAAACCTAGATCTCATATCATAGAATGTCTTCTTTGGATCACTCAATCCCATCTGTATCATCTTTAATTCTCTTTCCATACTCCCCCTTACCTCAGGTCTAACTATCTCTGGAACGTATTTCTCAAGAGAGTCTATTAGTGCTACTCCTAAAGGAGTGGGTATACACTGTCTTCCCCTGATTATAAAGTATCCCCTCTTCACATTCGTGTGTATATGATCTTGCATGGTAGCATCAGTACCTATACCGTACTTCTCCATAAGCTTGAGTAGCTCCGATTCCGATAGATAAGGAGGGGGTTTAGTTTTCTCTTCTACTATTCTCACCTTAAGTATATCTACATACTCGCCTCTACTGAGTCTAGGTAATTTCTTTTCTATGGGAAGTTCATAGGGATATACTTCTAGGTATCCCTTATCTAGAATCGCTAATCCCTTTGTTCTAAACCTATACTTACCTACCTTCACAATGAGCTCTTGAGCCTCTACTTCAGCAGGTAGGCTTAGGGTGGCTAAGAAGTGCCTAACAATTAAATCATAGATTTTCCAGCCCCTACTACCGAATTTTTTCACTACATATTCCTTTACAGCAGGTCTTATGGGATATATTGGAGGGTGAGCTCTATCATCACTGCTTCCAGAGGTAGGTTTAAGTCTCATTTCCAGTATTTTCCTAGCGTATCTCTCGTACTCAGGATTTCTACTGAACTTTAATACTAACTTCCTTAAGTTTAGAGTTGGTGGATATATTGTAGTCTCCGTCCGCGGATATGATATTAGTCCATCTCTATAGAGATCCTCAGCTATATCTAGAGTGGTCTTTGCACGAATGTTAAGGAATCTACTAGCTCTTCTCTCCAGTTCAATAGTATTAAGTGGAATAGGAGGATACTTTCTCTTCCTCTCATATACTGCCTCTACTATCTTTCCAATTCTTATTTCATTAACTATTTTTGCTATTTCTTCAGCCTCTCTCTTATCGCTGAATTTATCCACTGAACGAAGCGTTATAATTCTTCCTCTAGCATCTATACTAACCTCTACTACATAGTATTTCTTTCTTTTGAACTTTAACCTCTCTCTATACCTCTGAACCACCAGATAGAGGACAGGAGTTTGACATGGTCCATAGCTTAGGAACTTTCCCTTTTTCAGTAATCCTCTAGTTCTACTCTTCACCAGTAGAGTTAGAGCTCTTGTGAAGGCAGCACCTATAACTAGATCTATCTTCATCCTACTGAATGACTTCAATGCCCATAATCGGTTAGGTTCTCTGGGGCTTCTCATGGAGGATATTATATCCTCTTTTGTAATAGCTGTAAACCACACTCTTTCAAACACTACTCGTGGATTCACCTTCTTAACTATATCCATTACCTCAAAGGCTATAGCCTCCCCCTCTATGTCAGCATCCAGAGCTAGTATGACCTTTTGAACCCTTCTCGCTAAGTATCTGAGCGCCCTTACACAATCGAACGTCTCCTTTCTAAATATCCTTACGGGTTCAACTTCGAAAAGTATCTTAGGATTAACCTTATGCCACACTCTATATTTTTCAGGAAAGTCATAGTCCATTAGATGTCCTCTCAATCCTAGAGAGAAGTATCTTATACCCTCTACTTCAAATGTATATACTTTAACCCTTCCTATTCTACTCAATTTATATTTGCCTTCGGATAAGTATTGGGCAAATGCTCTTGCGACACTGTCTTTTTCTGCTACTATTAGAGTGCTATTTCTACTTGACATACCTCTCCTAATACTACACTCTTCCTTAATACTCTAATGGCTAGTAGTACTATCGAGAGCGCCTGACACTCTACTCTATTTTCTCAAGTCCAAGAGCTAAGGCTACCGCTCCATATAGCACTATATCTCCTTGTAGAGGAGTGAGGTCTATTCTCGGTATTCTGTTTATAGCATATTCTCCTACATTTCTCTTAATAGGCTCTAATATGAGCTCCTTGTTCTTGAGAGCTACAGATCCTCCTATGGTTACAAGCTCTGGATCGTATACGTTTATAACATTTGCAATTCCTATAGCGTTTAGCCTTCCAATTAGCTCTACTATCTCTAGGGCTATGTCATCTCCTAGTCTAGCAGCATCAAAAAGAGTTTTAGCTGTTATTTTATCTAAATCTCCCTCCACTAATCTCAGTATCTCTGTCTTCTCCACTTTCTTCTCCCTGAGATACATTCTCACAAGGTTAGGTATCCCTCTTCCAGAACAGTATGCCTCCCAATGCCCTGCTTTACCACAGCCACACATCAGTCTTCCCTCAAAATCGACTACCATATGTCCTATTTCTACAGCATTACCATCCTTTCCCAGTAGGAGATGTCCATCGACGTATGCCCCCCCGCCAATACCAGTACTTATGGTGATGTACACTATATTATCCAGACCGCGCCCATATCCGAAATATCGTTCACCTACTACTGCTGTAGTACAATCGTTTAGAAGTACTACAGGTTTGTTAAATTCCCTTCTCAAGGGTTTGACTATAGGGATTTCTTTGAAGGGTAGATTGGGTGTATTTATTATAATCCCTCTCTTTAGATCTAGAGGTCCTATAGATCCTACTCCTATCCCCTCTATCTCATCTATGCTTATAGCTGTTTTTTCGAGTATTTCATTCACCATTGTTATAATCTGCCTACTTACGTCTATCCCTTTACCCTCTCTTATAGTAGGCTTTGAGACCTTGACTAAGAGACCATTTTCATCTGCAATAGCCACTCTTAGATTAGTGGCACCTAGATCTACTCCTATTACATATACCACTATCTCCCCTCTAATGAGGTATATAGAACTTGTGTTATTATCTCATGGGTTCAGCACGGATTATATAGTGCTCTTTTCTCCTCTCTAATATAGTCCTGAATCCATTATTAGATAGTGTGACTATAGTATCTCTCCACGGGAACTTTAGGGGATCTTGTATTTCTATTATGTACCCTCCGCATGACGGTGTTATTCTAGCATACTCTCCTATTAAGCTCTTCAGTTTACTATCCATATTAGGTACGTGCACTTCAAGTGTTTTAAACTCAGCCTCTTTCCTACTCTTAAGTTCCTCTATTTCTGCTTCCTGCTTTTCCATTCTCTCCTCTAGTCGTTTCACTCTCTTTTCGTATCTCATCATTCTATCCTCCACTTCTGCTTTCTCTGCTGTAGTTAGAGGTATCTGGAATAGTTTTTCAGCATTCTTTGCTACGTAATCCTTCATACCGAAGCCTATGGCTATTCCTAAACCCACGCAGACCCCTATGGATATGCCCCAGAAGAGTGCATTTGCAAAGGAGTAGAGTATACTGACATCTATCCTCATAATCGATAGGGTTATTATAATCAGCATGAAGTACAACAGTACTCTTCCCATTGATACTATGAGTAATCTATAGGGTACTTTGGCACTTGCTATAGACTCTTCAAACACTTTTACAATGAATTCGATTATAGTAACGCCTATAAGGAACACTATAATCCCTCCTACTAAACTGGGTAAGTAATTTATGACCATGGTGGTTAGTTCTCTTAGTGCTGTAATACCTAGGAGATCTAATGAAGCAAATATGGCCATAATGTATATTACCCATTTTATTAGTGTACCCATGAAAGTGCTAACTGTTAGACCATAATGAGTTATCACTCTATTGAATAGACTTTCCTTAAAGGCATCATCTATCTTAATTTTCTTCAGAAGGATTGTAGTTACTCTCCCTAGCAATTTACCCACAATCCATCCGACCACTAATATCGCTAGAGCCCCTAGTATTCTAGGCGCTAGTTGTACTATAGCGTCTAGTATACTCTTTATAACTCCTTCTAACTGCATCTCACATCCTCCTATGAAAATAGAGGAGGATTAATTTTAATATTACTATCTTCGCTACGTAAAATTTATATAACTAATATCTGAGGTTACGTTATAGTAAATATTATCTTATCTAAACCAAGGCTTCTTTTTAGGAGGTCGACGTCTTATAGGCTTCACTTCCTCCTCCGGAATCTTCAGTTTTAAAGTCTCTTTGTCTGGGGTAGATAACTCAAACTCCTTCGAAGGCTTAATAGCCTCCCATGGGCATGTATCTATACACTGATAACAGAATATGCACTTAGAATAGTCGAAACTCGGAGCTCTCCTCTTGGTCTTAGAATAGAAGACCATGGTTATAGCACCTGTAGGACAGTCTCTAGCGCATAGACCACAACCTACACATTCATCTATATTCAGTACAGGCCTACCCCTAAAGCCCTCGGCTATCTCGGGTTTTTCAAAGGGATAGTGCCTTGTGACAGGCTTCTTGAATAGTGTTCTTACGACCTCTGTTATGAGTTTAGGTATACTCATAACATCATCTCCTCTTATAGTGCCTTCTTATATCCCTATCACTCCAAATCCATACTTTTCCCTTTCTAATGTCGATGAATTTCAGTCTATCCATACATGAGAAACATGGATCCATACTGACTAGAATAGCGGGTATCTCTGGAATAGTCTCGCCTATCATTGCCCTCGCTATAGGATATATGTTAGAGAAGGTGGGAGTCTTCACCTTCAGTCTATACGGCTTATCTGTGCCATTAGATATTAAGTGGTAGAAGAGCTCACCTCTAGGGGCCTCTACTACTGATATTACATCGTTTTCAGGAACTTTTCTAGGTGCTGGCACTCTAATATCTCCTTTGGGTAGGTGGTCTAGTGCATATTCTACTATATCTGCTGAGGTGAAGAGTTCTCCTATCCTAACTAGTACTCTTGCTAAAGAGTCTCCCTCCTCATAGATGACCATGTCAAAGGGTATTCTATCGTATGCTTGATATGGATAGCATATTCTAACATCGTATTTTACTCCAGATCCTCTTATTACTGGTCCTACAGCACCATAACTTATAGCATCACTCCTAGAGATTATACCACGCTCACATAGTCTCCTTCTGACGGTAGAATCCTCTGTAAAGACTTCTTGATATTTCTTAAACCTCTCTCTCAATATTGAAATACCCTTTTTGATCCTCTCCTTCTGTTCTTCACTTATATCTCGTCTTACTCCACCTATAGTGTTGAGAGCTGAGATTACTCTATTACCAGTGATATCCTCTATCATCCTCATTACTAACTCTCTATCTCTCCACATGTACATGAATATAGTTTCAAATCCTATCTCCTCACCAGTTATACCTATTATCAGTAAATGACTATGGATCCTAGCTAACTCATTGAGAATAACTCGAATAAATTGAGCTCTTTCGGGTACCTCCAAATCTAAGGCTTTTTCCACAAGCTGTACGTAGCATGTAGTATGTGCAACGTTACATATTCCACATATCCTTTCTGAGAGATATATATTCTGGACATAGGTCTTTTTAGTCATCAATTTCTCTACTCCCCTATGACAGAACCCTATCTTTACGTCTACATCTACTATGACCTCTCCATCTACCTTGAAGATAAACCTCTCAGGCTCTGGAAGAGCTGGATGTTGTGGACCTATGGGGATCAGTAGGGACATCTTCTCACTCCTCCTTTCTAAGTGGATAGTAGTCCTCTGGAGATTCCTCGGGAAGTATTAGCTTCTTCTTGAGATAGGGGTGTCCTTCAAACTTAAGCCCTAGTAGGTCGAAAGCCTCGTTCTCGTGGAAGTGAGAGCCCGGGATTATAGGTGTGATAGAAGGGAAATGGTCGTTTTCACTCTCCACTACTAGTGAGACCATTACATCTAGAGGGTGTATCCAGAGGTGGTAGTATACTATGAATTTTCCATTCCTCTGCATGCCTGTTACAGCAGCAGTTCTAATATCTCCCACTTTCTCGATTAAATACTTTACAAGATCTGGTACTTTCTCTTTATCCATATAGACACGGTAATCTTTCGGCTCCTTCCGCTCGACCTTACCCCATTCGCCTAGTATTTTTAAGAGTTCCTCTTCACTCACCATATTCACCTTTTCTTATCTTTTCCATCAGGATAGCAAAACCCTGGATTATAGCTTCAGGTCTAGGAGGGCAACCGGGTACGTATACATCTACAGGAATTACTTTATCTACACCACCCACTAAATTATAACTTCCTGAAAATATTCCACCACTCATTGCACATGTCCCTATGGCTATCACGAATTTCGGCTCCGGCATCTGTTCATATATTCTTCTAAGTCTCTCAGCCATAGCTTTAGTAACTCCACCAGTTACTGCAAGTACATCAGCATGACGAGGACTTCCCACGAGCTTTATTCCAAATCTCTCGACATCGTACCGAGGTGTTAGAGCAGCTAGTAGTTCAATATCACATCCATTGCAACCAGAGCCAGCATAGAGATGGAGTAGCCATAGAGATCTCATTCTGGACCAGTTCAGTAGCTTGTTCTTCACTACTCTTCGACTCACACCATCACCTACACCAGTGGTAGTAGTATGTAAAGATAAACTTAACTTATCCTCACCCTTAGGCTTAACAATTTAGGTGTAGCTCCATGGTGTAGATATCGACTCGTACTCCTGTCAGATATCTATAATCCCCTCTTTTGATCAACTTAGTAGTCTTAAAACCCAGTTTTCGATATAACTTTATCCCCCTCACATTGTCAACATCAACTGTAAGAGTGAGCTTTTTAACTCCTAGACGCTTAGCGTGAGATATGGCCAATATGGATAGCCTATAACCTAAGCCCCTTCCTCTAAATCCTTTTAAAATAGCTATCCCATAACTACCCCTTTTCTCTTTCAGTTTAATGTCTATATGGCAGACACCTATAACCCTCTTCTTCAGAAGTGCAATAAAGAGTACATATCGTCTATTAGTGAATAGTAGTATATTTGTAAATAGTCTTAAGAAGAGAAATAATAATGCATGTATTCTCTGCTCTGGAGTTCTACAGGGGAGGTAACGATAGAACTTTCGAGCTTCGAGATCATTCTCTAGTTCTACGAAGAATCTGTATACGTGAGGAAGATCTACCAGTGTCGCTCTAGTACACTTTATCCTACATCTCCCCCTTTCATCGATAGGAGTGGAGTTTATTTTCTCTCCCCTCATGATAGACTATATGTTATCTCAATACTCTATAGATACCTTGTTAAAGTAGATTTTCATTAGCTAAGTTGATTCTTAAGTATCTTCTCTACATCGTCTACGAACTCTCTTACCCTCATCAACTCTTCCTTTACCTCAACATCGCTCAACGTTCCCTCATGATAGCCTTGTATGTGTAAGTAGTATCCTCTAGCACCGAACCTATCCTTCAAACCTAATTCGGCTATCTTGGGATGTTTTACTTCCAAATCCTCGAGCATTCTCCTCCTCTCACTATAGCTCTCAGGCGGCTTATAGCTAAAGTTGACTAACAGTGTATCCGTCGCTAACACTACTGCTAGCCAGCCTTCCTCACAAGCATTCCTAAATCTCAAACTTCACGGTCTCTACGATATCTTTTAAGCTCTTCAAGAGCGAACTCGAGAGCCTTTTCAGCCTCTTTTAATTGTTCCATACTATCGCCTCTTAACTCTCTAAGGCTTCAATTTAACTACTATTTGTTAACCTTAAACTCTTACTATTAGAACTCTCCTCTTAGTAGCTTCTACAAGTTTAACCACTAGTAGTCCTCATGTTACTAAGGGTCCTATGAATTCAGTGTATCATTTTTTAAAGGGAAAGATTAAATGATTTAATGAGGTAATAATAGATGTGTATATCCCGGATGCCGCTCAACTACTTCTACTGCACTTCTTATCTGGTTTATTGGCCCTTCTCATAGGGAGATTAATCCGCAACTATAAAGAACCGCAATATGGGGAGGTGATTTTAAAGAGGTGGTACAGTATATTTCTCAACAATATACTAGCATATCTACCGTGTATAGTCCCTATCGTAGGTAGTGTTGTACTACTACTTCAAATGCTGAGGATAGGGAGAAGTTCACAACAGAGTGCCGTGCAGATGTTTTTAAAGATTCACGTATATCTAGAGCTACTAGCAGCATCATGTCTAGCTACCCTAGGAATACTGGCACTCACTTTACCTAGTCTCGATGCGTATATCTACCTCCTACTCTTAACCATAGTACTACTACTAGTAGGATCCTTCGTCGAATCTAAAGTTATAAGGTAGGAGGCGTTTCATAACAATTACGGTTATAAAATATATTAACTCAAACGAACGGTGAATTATGGAAGGAAGTATACCTAGGCCTGAGCACCCTAGACCCGATAGGTATAGAGAAGACTGGATAAACCTCAATGGGGTCTGGGGTTTCCGGTTTGATGACTATCTATTGGGTGAGGATGAGAAGTGGTACCTAGATCCCGAATCTTACATAGATAGGAAGATACTAGTACCCTATCCACCGGAGAGTGAGTTGAGTGGTATAAGAGATCCTAGCCCTCATAGGTGTGCATGGTACTACAGGATATTTGAGTTACCCCCTCGTAGCGGAAGAGTACTACTACACTTTGGAGCTGTTGATTACGAGACCAAGGTCTGGTTTAATAGTGTAGAGCTAGGTACTCACATAGGAGGATTCTCACCCTTCTACTACGAGATAACTAAGCTAGTAGAAGATCAGAATATTCTAGTTGTAAGAGCAAGAGATGAGATGCTAGACCAACCCTGTGGGAAACAGGATCCAAATCCATGGCCTAGAGGAACTAAGTATACTAGGGTTACCGGTATATGGCAGACGGTCTGGATAGAGTATGTTGGAGAGACCTTTATAGAGGAGTTTTACCTAACTCCATTACCCTCAGAACAGAAAGTAAGAATAGAGGCTGTGATCAATGGTGAGTATCGTGATCTAGAACTAGAGATTGTAATAAGCTTCACGGGATTTGAAATAGCTAAGAAGACTATAGAATTGACTTCACCCAGAATTCGTCTAGATGTAGATATCGAGTATCTAAGGCCATGGTCGCCAGAGGAGCCAAACCTATACTATGTAGAACTGGCATTATTGAGGGGTAATGAAGTAGTAGATAAGGTTACAGGATACTTTGGAATGAGAGAAGTGAGAGTATCCAATAGAGAAATTACACTAAATGGTAGACCCTACTACCTTATCATGGCTTTAGATCAAAGATATTACCCGAAAGGAGTGTATACAGCACCTACGGATGAAGATCTTAGAAGGGATGTAGAATATGCTAAAAGACTAGGACTTAATGGTATTAGATGTCATCAAAAGCCAGCTGATCCCAGATTCCTCTACTGGTGTGATAAGATTGGACTCCTAGTATGGGAGGAGATGGGAGATTGGGGTATGTCCTTAAGACAGGAGAACTTCGAGCCTTTTTGGAATGAGTGGAGGACTATAGTACTGAGAGACTATAATCACCCCTCTATAATAGCATGGGTGCCCTTTAATGAGAGGGCTCCTAAAACTGAGAAGGAGAAAAACTTCATAGTAGAGATATATCGAAGGACTAAGAGACTAGATCCCACCAGATTAGTCGTGGACAATAGCGGTTACTACCACACTGAAACCGATATAGTCGATATACACGACTATACGACATGGAAAGGAGTTGAGGACTTCAAGGCTAAGTGGAGAAGAGTAAGAGAGGTAGGAGATCTAAGTCCACTAGAGGAACACGTAAAGGTTATGGCTAATGGCTTTAAATATGAAAATCAGCCTATAGTGATAAGCGAGTTTGGCGGATGGGGGATAAAAAAGTATAAACCTATTATCAAGAGACCTCCCTGCTACTACGGTAGGATCTTAGAGGATGAGTACGAGTTCATAAATAAGTATAGAGATGTAGTATTAGCCATAGCAGAGGAGTCCACTATATGCGGTTTCTGTTACACACAATTATACGATATAGAGGGAGAAGTGAACGGCTACTTGACCTATGATAGAAAGTGGAAAGTAGTTCCTAGTGAGATCTTCAGGATACACGAGAGAGTTAGGAAGATAGTGTCTAAGAGATTATGAGCTCAGTACGCCCATCGAGGCTCATCAAATCGCCCATCAACGCGCTCATCATCCACAATAGATATCTCCGTAGAGTTAAAAACATAATGGTACACTAGGTTTTTCTAAGACATATTACCATTAACTCTTCAAATAGTCCTACACTACGCTTTGTTACAATACTCCAGTTGAAGTAGGAACTCAAGAATTTAAATAGGGTCTTAAGATCCATAAGGCTTGAGAGGAGAAGATACACTTTGCTCTTTCTGCTTATGATGAGCTTCAGAGACTGTAGAAACATCATTACTATCTCTATCCCTCTCCTTCCTCCAGACCATGCCAAACAGATATCGTCAACCTTCTCGTCTACTGGTAGATATGGAGGGTTGAAGAGTATTAGTTGAAATGATCCCTTTCTAAAGGGATTTATTAGATCACCACATACTACATCGCTCATCTCATATCTCTTGTTTAACTTTACATTGTGAAGAGTATTTCTACAGGCTTTAATGCTTACATCTATAGCCACTACGTAATCAGCTATTTCAGTGAGTTTTAGAGTAAGTATACCAGTTCCAGAGCCTACATCTAGTGCTCTCTCAACATGTTCCCTAGGAATAGAGTCGTAAAGCAGAAAACTATCCTCCGATGGCGGATAAACCCCTTCAAATACTTCTACAGTATATCCATTGATTTTCACGTATCACCTAGCCTCCTCCTCATATGAGTAGGGATAGAAGAAATAGTTTATGTTCCCTTTGTCGATAAGTACTATCAGTGGGGAGAGGATATAAGACTACTACACTCATAGGAGTATACGTTAAAATCTAGAGAAACTGTCTAAAGAGACAAAAATGATCTTAAGTAGCTAAAAAGTAGTATCAGGGTATTTCAAGGTGTACACGATAACCCAATAGCTTAGTTAACCATTTAATCTCTCTACTCCAATTCCCGTAGTACAGTACTCTATGCCAACTGTGTTGCCAAGTATCTATCAATTTCTGCGCATCTTCGACCTTAACTATCGCCTTAGACCTACAACCAACTTCTTTCTCCATGTTCCCTAACAGTTCTCCTGAGAGTAGTAAAACTCTCTTTTCAGATAATACAAATTTTACTATGGTAACGGGAACATTAGATCTGAAAAGCACTTGGATACTCACTCCTTTATCGTCTTCAGCATGAGTTCTAATCAAGTAAGGTTCTGGCGCACTTTCATATCCGTTCATCTTGAGAGGGGCGACACAGTGAGCGTATATTGCTAAGTTACTACTAGTATCTATTGCTGGCTCACTTAAAAACCCGGGTCTCCTAGCTATATACTTCATGACCAACTTAGTAATTAGAGAATTGAGATCATTTTCACAAGCACAGACGTATTCTCCCTCATCATCAAGCAACATGAAGGCTAAACAAGGATAAGCTGACAATTCACCCCTAGCAAACCCTCCAAGACAATCGATTGCAATACCATCAGCCTCGTACTTTTGAAGTATCTTCTTAAGTGCTAGATAGAGTCTGGCACTATCACGTACATCTTTAGGACTCACTCCAATAACTCCTTCAGCCTTCTTCATAACTTGTTCAGCTATTTCACTTGCCTTATCAACACTAGCTCTTTTGAACTCTTCTTCGATCTCCTCGAAACCAATCTTAACCACGTTAACTCCGAGATCTCTCGCCTCTGTTACATCTTCCTTAACTTCTTTCCCAACTAATAACAACTTTGAACGCTTTAACTTCAAGTAAGCTCTAATCACGTTAAATGCAGAGTCAATATCACTCCATTCAGAGGAAGACACTATGAAACCCTTAGCTTCATGCTCTCTTAGTGCTCGAGAAAGGCTAACCATACCAGCATAACCCCATAGTAGAGGATCGGAGACGACTACGGTTGGGATTTTAGAAACAATCTCTGATGGTAGAAACCAACTACTCGCTAGGTTAAAGATAACTAATACTTCCTCGTTAAGCTTGCCTAGTTCCTCAAGAACTTTCTCAGCTTCTGCTCTATTTGTCACGATATTGTATTTTATGAACTCTATATCACTATACTTAGCCTCGATGAGCTCTATTAATTCCTTAGCCCTAGCCTCAGGATCAAATCTTATATTCGGCCACTTACTTACTCCTTTTCTAGCTCCAACGAAGACCAACCTTACTCTTCCCAGTTTCATGTTACTCGTTCGCCATTGAGGTAGATAAGGATAAAAACTTTTAGCTACCAATTAAATGTAAGCTCGACATCCTTGAACACTATAACTATGAAATGCTTAAATATGGAGAGTTTACTTCAAGGATAAAGAGGTATCTGATGACAGGGTATAGTAGGTTAGAAGTATCCTACGATAAAAACAGAGTTGAAGTATACGAAAATTCCTATTTTCGTATACGAGAGGTTATAAGCTCTCGTATACCATTCTTAAGAGATTTTAAGCATATAAACTCGTTAATAAGCTTTAAGAAGTACGCATTCCTGATCTTCGTCATAGTATTCTCATTTCTATTCATCTTAGGACTATATCTACGCTATCCTCTAATGTATGGAATAGATGGGCCATTCTACATAGTTCAAGTTAGACATATCGTAGAGAAGGGTGTACTTAAGTACGCTGATCCACCATTAACGTTTTACATGCTCGTACCCTTCTATGTGCTATTCCCAGATAAGATGTTAGGTCTAAAAGTGGGTACTTCACTATATGTCACACTTACTGCCACCTTTTTGTACCTAGTATTTAGTCGATGTTCAAATGACAACATTGTAGGATTAATATCCTCCTTATTTTTCATAATTTCGCCATTTACAATCAGATTATATACAGATTTCATTAAGAACACTATCGGCCTACTTTTTATAGCCCTTCTTCTATACTCGATCTACTGTATAAGGAGCAAACGTACTACAATAGCCTTAATCTTGCTCTCGGCTATAGGTGTAACTCTTTCGCATGTCCTAGACTTCGCTGTCTTTACACTTCTAGTAGCATTAATGTTCCTTAAGATATTAATCTTTAAGGAGAGGTACTCAAAAGAGCTCAGGTTCAGGGTTACTATAGCCCTTGGCGCCTCAATAGCATTACTACTCTCCTGTCTCGCTATACCACAGATCGTCGGCTATGATACGAGGAAGCTCTTTTCATTTCTTGAACAACCACTTAGTGAAGAAGAACATTCTATGACCTCTAACATAGCCCATACATTAAGGAACTTTCCTCTCTCCCTCTTTCTATGCTTGACTGGACTTTTCTACTCGTTGACTAGGAGTAGTCCTCTTTCTCCAGTATTCTTTGCATCATCTATCCTAATCGTTCTGCTTAATTTTCCCCTGATTTCAAAAGCTTGGCTCTTTAGATTTGAACTAATGAACTCTATACTAATACCATTGATAATCCCAATAGCTATACTAGCTGTTAAGAGTAGAGAAGCTAAGATCCTCATTCTGTTTATCATCCTAGGGTTTGCTACTATGATAACCATACCAATGATCCCTAAGCTCAGACCTAGCATTCCACTATTAGAATACACTGAGCTAGAACTAATACCCGCGTACATACCTGAGGGTAGTACTCTCATAGTTCCGAACACTAGACTCAGGTATTGGGTTGAAGCTCTACACGAGGACAAGTACGAGATACTTAGTAGACCACTTAAACCTCCGGTAGGATCATACTTGATCATAGAAACGAAGATGAGAACTCCTCCTTTCCCTCCTCTATTCAATGGTAAATACATTAAAATATACTTAATAAGACCACATCGATGATATATCCGTGGAATATTCTCAAATGCTAAGTGATTAATGGAGTAGTAGAAGGAGAACATCATTGAAAGTTGATATAGAACATCTTGAGTCTAGGACATCGGTTTTCCATGAATGAAAATACTTAAATATAGAGAGTATTACTCTAACTGAAGAAGTTCATCTCACACAGCGATGAAAAGGAGTGTGGGAGTAGGACTAGGGAAACACCTAATAGTGGAAATGTACGATTGTGATGTTAAGGTACTTGATAGTATCGACCTTCTCAGAAAGGCGCTCCTTGAAGCTGCAAAATCGACTAAAAGTACTATCATCAGAGAGTTTTTCCACAAGTTTTCTCCACAGGGTGTGACAGGAGTTATCGTCATAGCAGAGTCGCATATAACCATACATACATGGCCCGAATACAATTACGCTGCTATAGATATCTTCACTTGTGGGGAACATACAGAGCCCTGGGCAGCAGTAGGAGTACTCAAGAGGGCATTAAAACCCGGAAGAACTGTTCTGATAGAGATAAAGAGGGGCCTTTTAGAAGAATAGTCTCCTATTATAGGGAGTTTATCTCTTATATCTATTCATCAATAGACCTATACATGAATACAATATATCGGTCTGAAATGGTATTAGGTTGATCAGTCTTAGAAGCTCCAGCTAAGACTCTCCAGCTAAGCTAAGGTGTATAGATATACCTATGGTTATCACATCACTGTCACATCATTTCGTCCTATTTTAGAGTTAATTTTAGGGAAGTAAGTTTAATAGCTAATGGCTGTATTGACATATGTATCACTAAGTGTAGGTATAAACTCGGAATGCCGATAGAACGGATGTTATCAGGAGTAGAGTGTCTGATATTAAAGCATCAATTCAAGAACTGTATAGACTAACCTCTAAAGATATAATGAATCGAGCACAGATGAAAAATACTCTATGAGATATAACATAATAGTGCTTATAGAGGCTTTAGTGGCTCTCTGCAGCCTGTATGCTAACTATTAATCTGTAACGACTTCTGCATCACCTTGAGAACTTCAGAATGCAGTTATCCAAAGGAATAAGTTCTTTATAGTCTAAATAGCTTATACAGGAGTAATCTAAGCTTAAGTTTGAGAGTTAATAAAAATGTAGCTCTAGCTCCTTTCATTAGCATCTCGTGAGTTATTACTATATCTTTTACCCCCTCTTTACAATCTCTTTCGAACTCTAGTCCCCTAACTATCACTACTGGGACTCCTTCATGAGTTTGTCCCATTAGTAGAGCAGCTGCAGCTGCTATTTCATTTACCACTATATCGACTCCCCCATACTTAGGCTTTCCGTACAAGTCTAGTTGACCAAATTCTCGCTTAATAGCCCTTATCCCTGAAGAACCTACAGCTATGTCAACTGATCCTAACCTAGTTATCGTGGCCTCTGTATCTGTTACTACAACTGCGACTCTTTTATTAACAAGCTTCTCTATTCTCTCCCTTAATAAACGAGCTTCTTCATCGGGATCTGGTGGAGGAATCGAGGCTACCCCATAGGGAGTATTTGAAGTATCGAGTCCTGCATCAGTACACAGCATTCCCTGTCTATTCTCTACTACTAACATTACTGGATCTCTCCTCAATACTTCTAGAGCGTTTTTCGGGTTCTTCATCATTTTATGATACCCCCTCTCTAAAAGTAATCGAGTTACTGGAATAGCAGCTATTATTCTCTTCGAGTGTTTAAGTATGAGCTCTACTTCCCAATCAGGCTTACCAGTTAGGCGACTTATGATCTTAGCCTTCTTAGATGGTTTAATATCGAGGTAATGCTCTAAGTAGCCTTTAGCTTTAGAAATTATCTTCGATGTAACTACTATCACATCACCATTCTGTATTCCACCAGCTTGCTCATTAGCTGCTTTCACTATCATCTCAGCTAAGTCACTACCGAGTTCTATCTCTGGCATTGAAAGTCCAATTACTCTGTACTCCTTACCTATGCATATCACCTAGGTATCTTTGACTTAAGACGCTTAAATAAGTCAGCTTTAGAAGTCTAAGTAGCTCAAGGAATTAAATCAGCAGTTTTAGTTTAGCTAAGCTGTTTCTGCTATCTATTTCCTCTTCTTCTTACCAGAACCACCACGGCCAAAGCCAAGCCATAGACCACCATGACAGAGGCCACCAGTAGGGCGCTGGGAATATTGGAGGTAGCCATGGATAAATGTACGCCCATGGATATACATATGGAGTATAGGGATGTATATATGGGTAGAATGGATAGGTTAGTGTTGGCGTATAGGGATACGGCATATAGGGATACGTGTACGAGTAAGATGGATAAGTTAGAGTTGGCGTGTAGGGATAAGTGTATGTGTAGGACGCATTTTTGGGTGTGAAGCGCGGACAGGCTGGATCATCAGCTTTAACTCGAGCTCCGGTAATTAAACATACTCCATCAGAATAGTATAGGCAATCTTCATGTTTAGGTTGGGGGAAACTCATGATTCCATCATTATGTAAAAATGCACAAAATTATTTTAACGTTGTGTTTAAAAGATCTCAACTATCTCTCCAACTCACATCTCTGGTTAGTGTCTAGAGATGGTTCCACTATTTTTCCGTTTATATTGAGTATAGTGATAGACAGGATTAGAAAGGCTCCTTTGAGCACTTCGAACTTGCTAAATTCATGGAATCCGCTAACATAGACTTTACCATATTAGCTAACCACTTTCAGAATGTTTTCCAGTTCAAAGTGTAAACATCCTATTACAACACTGAGTCTCTATTTGTAGTTATCTCATCTATTTATGATAAAATATAATTGTAAGAAAATGTACTCACTTGAACTCATAGAAGCAGTAGAGTCTCTCATGGTTATTAACGGAATACCACTAGTGAATAGACGTCCAGCATATAGAGCACCGGTATCATAGAGTGTAACACGCTATATAGCATTTGGCGTAGCAGTGTATATAGCATGGTGTACAGTATGGATATAAGTAATGGCTTATCTATACCTTGCATAGAATAATGCATGTAAGTAAGTGTTGAGAATCAGAGGAGGTATAAAGTCCATGAGTTACTATCTATGGTTTAGAGAAAGTATTGAAGATCTTGAAAGAGCAAGAAAATTAGTTAAGTTAAATGATATTAAAGCAGCATACTTCTTTCTACAACAAGCAATCGAGAAGGCCTTTAAAGGCTTACTACTTAAAAAGTTAATATTTGTCAAAAGCCACGACATTTCCCTGCTTTATGATTATATTTCAGACGAGTATAAAGAATTTAGGAATTTACCTGAGGAAGAAGTGGAGATGATTAAAAGTTTAACTATTCATTACTCTGCATCAAGATATCCTGATGCTCGTATAAGATTTAAGATACCCGAAGAACTATATGGTGATGTAAATAAAGTTAAGAGGATGATAGAGATTGTTGAGAAAATTCTAGAGTTCAGTAAAAAGTTATTAGAAAAAGATCCTAAATTTGGCGTTGATGAACGTGGTATTAGTATTGATGAAATTATTTCCAAGTACATTAACCGAGTTAGGAAATTTCTCAATCTAGCATGTGTTATTGTTTTTGGCTCAAGATCTAGAGGTGATTGGAAGCCCTGGAGTGATGTAGATATAGTTGTTATTGTACACGAAATGAACATAAAGAACTTTAATGAACTATTTAAGGTACTACATGAACCTTTAATTGAGTATAGAATTTATAGAGTTGATGAGGCACTTCAAGCTATCAGAGAGGGCGATCCTACACTCCTCCTAGCTCTATTCGAAGGAGTTGTAGTATATGACGATGGAATCTATAATAGATTGAGAGATCTATTTAGAAAATTATGGAGAGTTGAAGTATTGTTACCCAATGTTGCCTACAAGTTTATAAGAAATATGCCAGCTTAATTGAAACTTTATGAAATATAATATCGAAGATTTACTAAGTAGTTATTAATAAGATCCCTTATCTCGATCTCTCCTCCTTTTGGAGTGAAACCCTCTTCTTTCTGGATCAAAAGCTGTTCTCGCCCGTTTTACTTTATTGGGTGTCATTATATTGCGTGTAGAATAGCCTTTTTCTTTAAGAAAATTGATGAACTCTCTATCTACTGTTAGTAGAGGGAGATGCAGTCTCTGAGAAGTAGCGTATATTAGGTTATCGATATAGTCTCTGTGCCCTTCAAGGTAAAGTTTATAGGCGTCTATATAGGCTTCTGGCTGAGGAGTAACCCGTTTATAGGTCTCCATTATCGCCTCTATCCCTTCCTTGACCCTATCAAGCTTATCAGCTGGAACTACTTTAATGATCTTCCACATGGCTTCTAAGATGCTTACTTCTAGGT
>CAZFTG010000021.1:0-24846 GCA_964522205.1 uncultured Thermoproteales archaeon | reverse complement strand
AATTCTTCTTCAAGCTCCTCCCATTCTTCTTCCTCTTCTTCCTCTGGAGGTATAGTCGTCACCTCCTCTGAAGGCATATTACTAAGGGATATATAAACCTTGAGAGATAAAGGATAATTGATAATCTAGGTACGTTTTCTTATAATATATCTACCCCTCATCCTTATCTCCTTTACCTTGTTCAACAATTCGTCAACTATGTCTGGAAAAGTTTCTCTATAACCCTCGATGAAGTATTCAAAAGCCCTCTTAGCCACTCTGTAGTGTGTACTTTCAAGAACTCTTAGTAGTAAATGTATGTCCACGCCCCTATCTTCAAGGTAATTTGAGAAGCTCCCTAGGCCAAAGTCTATTAAAAAGGGCCCTCTTTCTGTTATCAGGACATTAGATGTAGTCAAATCTCCATGTACTATTCCAGCTCTATGCATAAGCCCTACATAATAGCCTAATGTACTGAATAAATTTCTAAGTTCATGTTGTTCCATACTATCGATAATATTTCTAGCTTTAACACCTTCAATATACTCCATAGTTAAGGTACATTTTTTCAAGTCTACATCATAGAGTACTGGTACTGCAACTCCTATTTTATGAGCTTCCATTAGTAGCTTTGCCTCGCTTATTGTCCTCTTAGTTCTGAGAAATCTATCAAGTGTAGGATGTCTGTATTCTTTTCTTACGCGAATCTTCATTATTGCTGGTAGACCATACCAGTCTATTTTCACGAGAAAGGCCTCTGCTCCTATACTGATTATCTTATCTGAGTTCCTTGTAGTAGTAATACCATGGAACGTCAATTTGTTCCACTCTCCATTTAGGCCTTATGAAACTGTTTTCAAGCTCCATAGTGATACCATATTTTAACTCTAATGCTCCCGTAAGTGCTATCATAGCACCGTTATCTCCAGCATACTGAGGAGGTACTACTCCAAACTTGGCTTTGTGGACTTTAACCATTGTCTTCAACATTTCAGTAAGCCTTTTACTTCTAGCTACACCACCCGTAAGTACCACCTCACGCTTCCCCGTGTGTACTAGTGCTCTCTCGGTTACTTCAACCACCATAGCATACGCCGTCTCTATTATACTCATAGAGATATCTTCTATTTTAGCACCCTCTTTAACAGCTCTCAATGCTGCAGTAAGAAGTCCGGAGAAGGAGAGATCCTGACCTTTAACCGTATAAGGTAGTTCTATAAACTCCCTAGCCTTATCCGTGATCTTCTCTAAGATAGGCGTTCCTGGAAATCCTAGCCCCACCTCTCTAGCGAAGGTATCTAAACAATTTCCTAGTGATATGTCTAAGGTCTCTCCGAAGACCCTGTATCTACCCTCCTCATACGCTGATATCATAGTATTTCCTCCAGAGACGAACACTATGAGAGGATCGAAGAGCTTGGTTGAACATCTAGCTATTTCAAAGTGTGCTATAGCGTGGTTGACAGGTATAAGTGGTACTGAGAGTTTATACGATAGAGCTCTGGCTATAGTAGCTCCTACTCTTAGACATGGACCCATTCCGGGTCCTAGGGCTATAGCTACTCCTTCTATATCACTAAGCTTAACACCGGACTTCTCTATCGCTCTACTTACTACATTCGCTGCTACTTTGGCATGATGTTCTGCGGCTTCTCTAGGATGTATCCCTCCAGCAGTCGGTCTATAGATGGAGTTCTCGTTAGCTAGTATATTAGCGTCATAGGCGGCAATACCCACACCAAAGGTATGCGCGGTACTCTCTATACCTAGTACCACGGGTAATTTCGTGAGCTCTCACCTCTTAATGATCTTGATATTATTCTGTTAGAGGAACTCTGTATATCCACATTTTCCACAAGCCCATCTTTCAACTGGTTGTTTATGGTGAGCCATTATAGATCCACATCGAGGGCATTTCTTATTCTTTAATCTGATCTTCCCAGTTTTGTAATCGTATTCGTATAGCCTATGTACATGTGCCATTATCCCTTCTCACCCCTCCTATCCCTCTCTTTAATGTACTCCGGTTCTAAAGCTTCACCTCTCTCTTTGTCAAAATATATATGTGCATGGACCTCGCTCATGCATGAGCCATATATAGTTTCTATACGCCTGACATAAATGTTTTCGAGGGGTACATTAAACATTTTTGATATTATCCCCTTTACGTCTTTTCTTGAGGGTGTACCTTTAAATTCATGCTTGATCACGAGTTTTATCTCCCTTCTCCCTAGTAGTTTATTAACCCTATCCTCCTCGATCTCTACTTTGTATGGCCTTTCCATAGCTCTTTTCCTCATACACATCGCTTCAATTGTATGTTTTAAGCTTTTCCTAGATTGATTAAACTAAGGGTATTTTATACGCTCTTATATCCGGTCTACCTCCTCCACGAGTTTGTATATCAAATCACAGTATTCCGTGTCCACCATAGACGGTTTCATTTCAAGTCTCTTCACTATTCTTTTGAAGTAGTTTTCGAAATTCAAGATAATGTTAGACCTGTTATACCCTCCTTTATAAGCATACTCAATGGCCCTGAGAAAGATGCGATACCAAAAAGATGCCGGTATTTTAATTCCCCCTTTTTAAAGTTCTCTCTATCATTAGCTCGTTTATGAGAATTTTAATAATAAAACTTATTCGTTAATAAAAAATAATCTGAGCTTAAGTTGTAAGTATTACAGTATTCATAGTGTAACTTTTTAGTATCATTTTGCTTAAAGATAAAATGGAATGGTAAAACATAAGTATGTTCCATGGCGTAGAGTACGAGGATGGGTTTGTATTAGATGTGGCTCTTGCTGTAGGAACTTTCTCGTAAGCCTGACTCCAGGAGAAGCCATGTACTATAGGATCAAGTATGGACCAGTAGTTATATCCTTGGGTAATAAGTATTACCTTCTTCCAAAGTACGATGGATCATGTATCTTTCTACATAGTATTGGTAGTGGATTATACAGTTGCCTTATATATCCTGAAAGACCTAGAGTATGTAGACTCTACCCATTTTATATAGTTGAAAAACCCTTGAAATCCTTAGATAGTAAGGAAGCTGCGTATAGGTATTCGGGTAGAACAGTGTACGTCTATATTGACGCTACATGTAGTGGTGTTAATAGAAGTAATAATATCCGATATGTTGTGAAGAAGGCTGTTGAACTGTGGGCTCGTATTAAAGTACCCTAGTCACCTAGGAACTGCTCCTCTTCTAATGTACTCTAGATTGAGCTCTAACCTCTTCTTCATAGCCTCATCTAACTTACGCTTATAATCTTCTCTCGACATTAACAAGAGAACAGCCACTATGTGAGAACACGATCCCCTTCTCCTATATCCTTTACATGTACATCTAAACTTACCTTCTTCTATACTAACGAAGTACTTACCATGATAACCCATAACGTAGAATAGTATACTACTCACTTGGTATACTCTACCCTCACTGATGAGCCTTTCAGCTTTCTCTAGCACTTTATGCGTGTACTTCGAATCTAGGGCTTCCTTCGACATAACCTCTATATAATAGACTAATAGAGAAATATAATAGTATCTTAATGGGGTGAGAGTAGTGAATGTTACATTAATATCTCTGGGAATAGCACTCTTAATAAGCGGTATCCTACTGGTATTTATATATATGTTACTCGTCGTTCTATCATCTATTAGAGAGAGACCTAAAGTGAAAGATAGAAAAGTTAGAGGTGGAGCCTTAGTTATGGTTGGTCCCATACCGATCATATGTGCTACCGATACCACTATGGCTAAACTACTGGTGATGATAGGAATACTCATGTTACTAGCACTGCTTGTATTCTTACTCGTCCCACTACTTGTCTCATGTTAGCACTATTCAATGGATTTTTAGATAAGTACGTGAGTCGGACTAAAGTTTAAATCAACTTAGTACATACTTCTAGTGGGATGTTTATGAAACATACTGTTGCACTAATATTATGCGGAGGAGAGGGTACTAGACTTAGACCTCTAACCTTCTACTTTCAAAAGACCATGTTACCCATAGGCTTAAATCAAAAGCCTCTTCTAGAGTATATAGTCAGACTATTAAAGTATCATGGAATTAATGACATAGTGATGCTAGTTGGATACAAGTATAAACAAATTATCAACTATTTCGAAGATGGTAGTAGATTTGGAGTACATATTAAATATATATGCGATGATCCCAAGTTCCCTGGGACGGGCGGGGCCCTTCTTAATGCTCTTAGACAAAATGCCTTTAGTCCAAAAGATACACTACTAATCTACTATGGTGACATATTATCCAATATCAACCTAACTGAAATGCTCAATCTTCACCATAAGACAAATGCGGCATGTACTATAGCTTTAGCTAGAGGGTATAGAGTTAGAGTAGGTGTTGCTGAGATTAAGGAAGGGAGGATAATAAGACTTATAGAAAAGCCCTCCCTCGACTTCCCTGTGACTATAGGAATTTTGGCGATTGAAGGACTAATTATAGAGACTCTACGTAAGAAGGGTTCATTCAAGAGAGGTATAGACATAATGGGTGATATAATTCCAGAGCTAATAGATCAGGGTTATAAGGTAATCCCATACATAACTAATGCCTTCTGGTATGACATAGGTTCTACTGAGAGATACGAAAAGCTTAATCATGCAGAAGTGAATCACTTATTCGAGTTTTTATTCGAAGAATCTCAACGATAACCTTCTCTACAACTTTATGATAGTTTAACCCATATTAGCTAGGCTACTATATCCATGACTAGCCAATATGAACTCTTTTTCATGGGGAGGGGGAAATAGATCCGAAATGTATAAGAAGAAGTTATCCTTGGATAAAGGAGATAGTATGGAGACTGAAGGAATAGAGCTTCAGATAAAAGTTAGAGATCTACTAAAGTTCATAAAATACCTTCTTAATTCAGGTATTAATGTAATACCCATCTTTGAACAACATCTTCCGGATGGTTCTAAACTATCAATATACGAACTGATTATGGGAGACGATTACATTGGAGCAATCCAAGTAAGATATATTGACAGCTATTATAGAGCCTTTCATAGGATCTTCACGATAAGAAGTACGCCTAGATTCGAGGCAAAGGGTGATGAGGTGAAGTACAAGTACTGGGCAGTTCCAGTAGAGCCAACTATTGTTAAGCTTGAAGGAATTTCAATTGAAAAACTTCTAAACATTCTCAGTAGGTATGTTGACGAATATCCAAACCCTGAAGCTAAAGAGACCTTGGAGATATATAGACGAAAGAATATAGGTTTTTAGCTTTTCGAGGTCAATTCCTCAAGTATTTCTTTTGCTCTAGCATAACTTATTTTACCTTCCTCGATCATCCTCTTAGCTATCTTATCCACTAGGTGTCTGGGGGCCCCGACCATTATCGTTATGTTCCTAGCATGTAATCTCATATGTCCCTTTTGAATTCCTTCAGTGGCTAATGCCCTGAGAGCTGCTAGATTCTGTGCTAGACCTACTGCACCCATAACTTCTGCTAATTCTTTAGCAGTTTTAACACCGAGGATCTTAAGAGATATCCTAGCCATTGGGTGAACCTTGGTAGCTCCACCTACTATACCTACGGGCATAGGCATTTCTAGAGACCCTACAAGATCTCCATCTTCATTCTTTTCCCATATACTGAGCGGCCTATATCTACCATCTCTAGCGGCATAAGCATGAGCTCCAGCTTCTATAGCTCTACAGTCCTGTGCAGTAGCCCTAGCAACTGCTATAACTCCGTTCATTATGCCCTTATTATGTGTAGCTGCTCTATAGGGATCAGCGGCAGCAAATGCCCATGCGTACAGTATACCTTCTACTACCTCTTCTCCCCCTAGTACATCCTTCCTGACTTTTGTCCTCGCTCTAACAATCCTTTTATCGGCAAGGTTGGAGATTATCCTCAGGTAGACTTTGCCGCCGGTGAGATCTTGTATATAAGGTGCTATAGCTTCACACATAGTGTTCACAGCATTAGCACCCATAGCATCCTTGACATCCACTAGGAGATGTACTATGAGCATGGTCCCTAATGGGGATTCTATAACCTTAACCTCTAAGTCTTTAGCTCCTCCTCCAAGCTTTACTAGTATTGGATCCTTTTCATTGGCTATCTCGAGAATTTGGTCTCTATGCTCTAATATGAGCATCCTCTTATAGAAAGGATCATGTACTTTAACTACTTGAACTTGACCTATCATAATGGAGTCAGTAGCTATAGCATTTATTCCTCCACTCTCTCTTGTGAGTTTAGCTGCATGACTAGCGGCGGCCACTACAGATGGTTCTTCAATAACCATAGGGACTATGTAGTCTCTCTTATTTATTAGGAAATTGACCGCTACTGCTAGAGGATAGGACATAGTTCCTATCACATTCTCAATCATCATATCCGCTATCTTAGGCTCTAGATTACCCCACTTCCTAAGAAGTTCTATATCATCCTCGTGAAGTGATGCGAATTCTACAACCTTTCGAAGTCTTTCTTCTATAGGTAGTTTGTAAAAACCTGGTATTCTAGAGGTCCTCATGTGAACACCTAATGCTAATTATACTAAGGAAATATATAATATCTTATATGATTGGAGCACAGAATACAGAGAGATCCAGTGTTGTCCTTAAGTAGGGTTTTATTTTTCCGGTTATTTATTAGAAAGCATTTGAGTTCGATTTAAATCCTGTATATAAAGTTATCTTCTCTTATTAGAGACATTTGCCTGACATGTAAAATCAAGTTTTCCAGTTCATGTAAAGTTCGTTTATAAGTGTTCTTGAAAGATCACTTGAATGTAGATCTACTACTTTCACTTTACTACTTATCTCTTCAGCTTTTGATCTCTCGATACTTGATATTAGATATATTTCAGCACCTCTAAGAGATCCATTTCCTATGAATACTATGTTTTCAGATTCTACTGGAGGTAGTAGTCCTATCTCTGTGGCATTTTCAGCATTAAGCTTATACCCGAAACTACCAGCTACATAAACTTTCTCTATATCTTCTATGGTAATATTCAGCTTCTTCATGAGATTTTTACAAGCTAATTTAAAAGCAGCTACTACCAGTTGTAATTTTCTTATGTCCTTCTGAGTTACCACTATATCTTCACCAGTATCTGTGTTCTCACTCCATTCTACTACGTACTCTATGACTCCATTACGTGATCTTATCCTCTCTGAGGCTCTTTTAATAAATTTCCCACTTCTATCTACTATACGATATCTTATCAACTCCGAGAGGAGATCTACATAACCTGTTCCACATATGCCCTTTGGCTTAACACCTCCTATGACTTCGTACTCTGGATTCAGATCACTATCTAGTCTTATACTCTCTATAGCTCCCTCCACTGCTATCATCCCTGAACACATACCAACTCCTTCGAAGGCTGGTCCAGAGGGTACTGAAGCTGCTACTATTTGGTCACTCGATTTGACTACGACTTCTCCGTTGGTTCCGAAATCTATTAAAATCGCACAGCCGTCCTCTAATATACCTGAGGCCAGAATATCTCCTACTACATCTCCTCCTATATAACCTCCTATTATGGGAAGAGTGTGGACAAGTGCCTCGGGATTGACGTTGAGTCCTAGATCTTTAGCTCTACTAGTAATCCCTCCTAAAAGAGGTGGTTCGAAGGGGATGGTACCGAGTGTCAATGGGGGAATGTCTAGTAGTATTGACGTCATTACAGTATTGCCTGCTATTGCTACTTCATATAATTCATCTGAGCTTACTCCTATCCGTACAGTAAGCTTATTAATCAAGGAATTTACTGTTTCCAATATAGCTTCTCTGAGCTCATTAAACCCTTTTATGCTTGTAGAGTGCTTTATTCTACTTATTATATCCTCACCATACTTTATTTGAGCATTAAGCATTGATAGTGTACCAAGACTCTCTCCGGTAGTCAGGTCTATTAGTGATCCCACTACCGTTGTTGTACCTAAGTCGATACCTAATCCTAGAGCTCTACTAGTCTGGGGCACGTCAAGCACATAGCCGTCCTTAGTCAATAGTAGTGTAAGTGCGTCTCCATAGTATAGTCTCCTGACGATCTTTCCTAGTACTTTCGTGCTTAGACCTCTAAGCTCTATACCTAGATTTTTAAGTGCTCTTTCGAGATTTCGAATTACGGGTTCTTCAGTCCTCTTCAGCATACCTAAGGGTACTATGCGTAGATATGGATCTATCTCGACGTGCCTACTAATACGATCTACTGCTCTTATACCCTTAAGAGCGGGAATTTCTATCTCAAGATCATCTAACACTCTGACTCTACATGCTAGTCTCCAACCTTCTTCTATTTTATTCTTCAGTAGTTCGATCTCAGCCTTAGATGGGGGCTCTACTGACCCTTTCAATACTCTTATCCTACAGGTTCCGCATAATCCTAGTCCTCCACAGGAAGCTCTAATGGGTATTCCTAGTTCTCTGATGGCCTTTAGTAAGTTGATCCCCTTAACTACCTCGTATGGTATACCATTGATCACTAGCTTTACTTTCTCCATGGACTATTCCACTCTTTCTGAGTTCCAATTGCTGGTAGCAACAGGTAGTATATACACTTAATCCTTGGAATTGTTCAGACACTATCAAAAAGTAGTTATGTTGTCAGGTCCAGCTTTCCCTCTAGTACTTTCTCGGTCTCTTCCTCTGTGAGTGTAGCATACACATCAGTCCTATAATGCCAGTCGAATGCACACCATCTATAGACTTTGACAATCTTACCTGCTAGGTGTTCAGGTAGTTTTTCGTGTGGTGTTCTCTTACTGAATCCCACTAGTTCTATATGAAAGACGCATTTTTCCCATTCTAAACCATTCTTATCTATTGACTTTTCTCCAAGTCTATCTATTTTCCTTACAATACCTCTGAGGATTCTCATGTCCTATCAGTAGCCCTAACGCTCACAAGTAATTTATCTTTTTCCGAATTAGTTTATATAGTTCCTATAGTAGAACTCATGAGTATGAGAATAAGAGCTGAGTGTATACCATGCATTCTCACTGTGAGGATGAAAGAGATACTCGAGTCCAGTCTTCCAGAAGAGGAAAAGATGAGAGCTGTAATAGAACTATTAACTACTTTCGTTAAACATATAAACCCAGAAATTTCTACTATAGAGCTAGCTAGTAAAAGCTTTAGTCTAATTAAGAGACTTTTAATGAATTCAGATCCATATAAAGAGTACAAGTCGAACTCTAATAGTGTTGTGGAGTCACTCACTCCAATTATACTATCACATGTAGAGAACCTATCTTTGCATGAAAGACTAAAAGCTCTCTTCATCATATCTATAAATGCTAATATACTCGATCCAGGAGCTCCTCCCTTTACAAAGAACTTAGAGCAACTGAAGCTAGGGCTGTTAGACGATAAGCTGACATTAGACGATACTGGGAGAATACTGAGCTTAATAGAGAAATCTCGTAGAATCCTATATATCTTGGATAATGCTGGAGAAGCTGTTATCGATAAATTGATCATTAGCGAACTTGTAAGTACTGGTAAAAATGTCATAGTACTGGCTAAAGGTGGGGCCTACCAAAATGACATAACTTACGAGGAAGCTCTTGAGATGGATTTCGGTGAAGTAGCTGAAGTTATGAGTACAGGAAGCGACCATGCTGCAGTACTACTGGATAGGGCCTCGAGTAAGGTTCTCGAAGTGATTAAATCGGTGGATCTAATAATAGCTAAAGGTATGGCTAATTATGAGGCCTTCCTCTATACACCTCCTCCCACTCCTGTAGCCCATCTATTCATAGCAAAATGTAAACCAGTTGCTAGTACTCTTAACGTTCCTGTAGGCTCTAAGATAGCACTACTTAGACTTTGAGTTTCCTTCAGTACTCTTACGTTTTTTAAGCTCCTCTTCTATCCACTCAAGCTTACCTAAAAAGTGTTGTCTTGAAGTTAATCCTATCCTCAATCCTCTAGTCTTCTCGAGCTCCATACTTATACCCATTATTCTAGCCCTAACTATATCTCCCTTTCTCAAGATTTTTCCACTCTTCATCCCTATGATAGCTAGTTGTCTTCTATCATAGGTAAATACATCATCATAGACCTGACTTTTATGCATAAAGCCATCTATGGGTCCTATTCTCACAAAGGCGCCTACTTCCTCTACCATGGTAACCTCCCCTTCCACGACTTCATGTAGTAGCGGAGTATAGACCAGTGCTTTGAATACTACTGGGTGGTATAAAAAGGGATCTCTTGGTACTATTCTACCCAACTCTGATACCTCTACATCTAAGATGCTTATGATAAAACCTATACCTGGTATTATCACACCTTCATATTGATCTCTTAGTATTTTGAAAGTAGTCTCTTTCAGAGGCCTTCCAAGCATAGAAGGGGGAATTTTCACTACATCCTTAAGCTTCATCAATTTAAACATAGGGGCCCCTCTTATGACTTCGTACTAATATGAATAGTATTAATTAAGCCTTTCGTATAATTAAGCATGAAGTCTACCTTTATAGTCATCAGAATACCAGTTAGGACTATAAAGTTCTATCATATAAAAAGAATCGAGGTGTGGTAATGTGCGCGTGCATGAGGATGATACTGTTCTTCTCTATAGATCAACTAGAAGAAAGTTTATAGTTAAGGTGAAGAGTGGGGAAGAGCTTCATACTGATCTGGGGGTGATAAAACTATCCGACATTATAGGTCTACCTTACGGATCTAAGGTTAGGACACATTTGGAAGAGGAGTTCGCCGTACTAAAGCCTAGTATACTAGATATAGTCTATACTGGTTTTAAGAGAAGGACTCAGGTAGTATATCCAAAGGATGCTGCGTACATAGTACTAACCTCCTCTATCTCGAGTGGGAGTAGAGTAGTAGAGGCTGGAACTGGTTCCGGTTATCTAGCAGCAGTACTCGCATACTTTGTAAAACCTACGGGAAAGGTTTATAGTTACGAAATTAGAGAAGAGTTCTTAAAAGTAGCTAGAGAAAACTTAGATTCTGCGGGCTTACTAGACTATGTTGAACTTAAGTTAAAAGATATAAGAGAGGGGATTGATGAAGCTCAAGTAGATGCCGTAGTACTAGATCTACCAGATCCATGGAATGTAGTACAACATGCAAAGAAGGCTTTAAGACCAGGAGGTACACTAGTAGCATTCATTCCAACTGTCAATCAAATCGAAAAAATTTTTCTAGCACTAAGAGAACAAGACTTTATAGACATTCATGCTGTAGAACTATTACTTAGAGAATATAGAGTGGAAAGGGGTAGTACTAGACCTAAGACTTTAATGATTGGTCATACAGGTTTTATAGTATCTGCTAGAAATCCCTAGCTGGTGACCTTTTGGGAACACATTATTGCGAATGGACAGTAACCACACTCCCAGGTATATCTAGGAGCTGTTCTATCGGATAGTAGTGATATGACTTCTTCCTCACTTACTCCCTCTTCAATCTTATACTCTGCTATTCTATCTGGAGTAAGGTATAGAAGTAGCATATAGTCTAAGGAGAAAAGCCATAGATAGAGTCTACACTGTTGAATGTGATTCTCGTGAGGTATTCTAGTATCCTTTTTAGAAGTCTTGATTTCTATACCTATTTTCTGATCATCGTTCCTCATAATCACATCCACTCTACCCTTCACTAGAACTTTCCTATTACCTATTACCAGTTCTTTACTATTCTCAATTTCTGCTTCTATTTCGAATCTATGAAGATCCACAGCTTTAGCTCTCCTAAGGACTTCAACAAGTCCCATATGTATCAAATCGCCTATGATGAAATGTGGATTGTAGATACTAGCTTCAATAAGTTCTGGGTATTTTAGTTCGAACTCTCTCTTCAGAGGACATCTACATAGATCCGTGATCCAGTAGACTTCAGGTTCCCTCTTATGTTTCTCTAATTCCCTATGTCTCAGTTCATAGAGTAACTCTTGGATCATGATTAATACCATGTATACTTCTTCGTAAGGTAATTTAATTTAATCTCTATTATTAAGTACGTGCAAGTGCAAAATGAGCCTTGTATAATCTAGGGTAGACTTCTCCTCTCTTTATAAGCTCCTCATGAGTCCCCTCCTCTACAATTCTCCCATCCATGATTACTAAAACCCTGTTAGCTAGTCTTAGTGAGGATAATTTATGAGCTATTATTATACACGTCCTGTTTTGTAGCACTCTCTTTAACACTTCTTGGATCGTAAATTCACTTATGGGATCTACACTACTTAATGCTTCGTCTAGTATTAGTACACTCGGCTCTGATAATATTACTCTTGCTATCGATATTATCTGCCTCTGCCCTACAGATAGGTTCTTCCCACCCTCTACTACTTTTGTATCATAACCTTCAGGAAGCTTTAGAAGGAATTTCTCTAGGTCTAGTTTTTTAAGCTTCTCTCTTATCTCCTCAGTGCTCATGTGAGGTACAGCTATTTTCAGGTTATCCATTACAGTTCCTGAGAACAATACTGGTTCCTGAGGTATTAGACCTATGTGCTTTCTAAGCCAACTTAACTCTATCTCCCTCAAATCCACTCCATCTATCAATATCCTTCCTTCTTGTGGTTCATAGAGTTTTAATATCAGATTTGCAATAGTAGTCTTACCGCTACCAGTAGGTCCTACTATGGCTACGACCTCTCCTCTATTCACTTTAAAGCTGAGGTTCCTTAGTACTGGTTTACCCGGTTCATACCCAAAGGTTACATTCTCGAATGCTATATCTCCTCTTATTTTAATCTTTTTAGTTCCTTCTCTCACCTCTACTTGAGTATCTAGAAGATTGAAGATCCTCTCTAGAGAGGCTAGTGCAGATTGAAATGATCCATAGAACATTGTGAGCGTAATTAGTGGTCTAAAGAGCATACCTACATATCCGTAGAAGGCGGAAAGTGTGCCTATTGTGATCTTCTCAACTCCTACGAGGTGACTTCCGTACCATAGGATGAGAATATAACACAGTGCTTCTATCAATCTTATTACGGGTCCCATAGAACCTACTACTTTTGCTGCACTGATACTACTAGTAAGAGTTTTCCTACTCAATCTCTGGAATTCCATTACATTGTCAGCTCTCCTATGTATAAAGGTATGTAGAAGCAATACTCCAGATACATCCTGTTCTATTTTACTAGTAACTTCAGCGATACTCTCTCGAACCTTTCTGTAGATTTTCCTGGCTCTCTCACCCCAGATGAATGCTACGATCACAACTATTAGTACTGTAATAGCTACTATTAGTGTCAGTTCTATAGATAGACTGAACATTATGAACATAGCTCCAGCTATGAATATGAAATCACTGAGTACATCTATGGCACCAGATGCTAGGATCTCACCAATACTATCGACATCGTTCATAATCCTTGACACTATCTTCCCGGTAGGTGTTCTGGAGAAATAGTCTAACTTTATTGTTAGAACATGTCTATAGAGTGAATTTCTCAAATTAAGCATAAGTCTTTGACCGATTAATGGTACTAGGTAGGACCTCGTGTAGTTTACAGCTAATCCTGCTGTAGCTACTATGATGAATATTATAGCCGAGTTGACTAGGGAATTTATGTCTCTTATCACTATGGCATCTACAAAAAGTTTGGTTATGTACGGTATCATTAAGTTTAGACATATGCCTATAATGGATAGAACTAGTAATAGTATTAATGAGTACTTGAAGGGGGATAATAGTACTAAAGTCCTCTTGAATAGATATTTAAGGGGTAGCTTTCTCTTCTCCTTCTCTTTTTGAAGATATCTTACTATATGGTATCCCATGCTATGTTATCCCCTCACGAAGTTTTCCGAGTATTCTTGAGTACATTCCTCCTCTCTTTATAAGCTCCTCATGAGTCCCCTCCTCTACAATTCTCCCATTATCCATGACTACTATTCTATTAGCTAATCTAAGTGTAGAGAGCCTTTGCGTAGTGATGAGTACAGTTCTACCTTTGAAGTACTTTGTCAGTGCATCATAAATAGCCATCTCAGTCTCACTATCTACTTGTGATACAGGGTCATCCATTAGGATTATCTTTGGATTTAAGAGTAATGCTCTAGCTATAGCTATCCTCTGCCTTTGACCTCCGGATAGGGTTATTCCTCTTTCCCCTACGGGCGTGTCATATCCCAGGGGAAGAGAGCTTATGAAATCGTGTATGCGAGCCATTTTAGCTACTTCCGTTATTTCTTCGGGAGATACTGTGGGTTTTCCAAATGCAATATTATCTTTGATACTACTTGAAAATAAGAAGATATCTTGATGTACTATTCCTATCTGCCTTCTGAGGGATTCGAGCTTGAACTTTTTAATGTCAATTCCATCTATACAGATCTTTCCCTTCTGAGGATCATATAGTCTCAATAGTAGATGTAGTAGACTAGTCTTACCACTGCCAGTAGGTCCAATTATAGCTACTATCTCACCAGGCTTTATACTTAGGTTTATCCCTCTTAATACCCATGTCCTACCATCATAGGAGAACCATACGTTCTTGAAGTCTATACGTCCTTTCCTAATTCTTATGTCACTTGCATCAGGAGCTTCTAAAACCTCACTCTTAGTATCTAAAATATCCGTCAATCTTTTCATAGAGATCTTGGCTCTCTCGTATAAGGCGACTAAAAAGCCCAGGCTCATCAAAGGCCACATTAGTGTATTTGTGTAGAGAGAGAAGGAGACTACATCACCTACAGTAAGCTCTCCGGCTATAGTTCTAAGTCCACCATACCAGTACACTATAAGAAGAGTAAGGGATACTATGAATGCTAGTACGGACCTACTAAATGCTCTTAGTCTGATTACACGTATCATAGTACTTAAGTAATCTCTGGTTAGTAGATTAAACCTATCAGCGAGGACTAAGTCTGCGGGAAGAGACCTCACTATCTTGATACCAGCTATTGATTCTTGAAGTAGTGAGGTCATCTCGCCGTAAAGCTCTCTAGTTCGACTGAAATACTTTCTAACTTTTCTACTATAGGGTATCATTATTAATGGTATTATTGGTAGTACACATAGCACTAACATGGTTAGTGTAATATTCTTCATAAACATAATTACGAGTGCTAGTACTACTGTGATGACTGCTGAGATACCATGAACTGATGTAAATCTGATAAGTGCACCTATAGTATCAACATCAGAAGTAATTCTACTTATAACCTGTCCTGTAGGCATTTTATTGAAGAATCCATATGAGAGCTTGTATAGGCGACTATAGAGCTGGTTTCTAATATCGTACACTACGTTCTGGGATAAGTAAATAGAGAAATACCTTTGTAGGAATGAGAGTATACTTTGAGCTATTGCTATTGATATCAGTAGTATCACATACTTCCAGAGCTCACTTATGTCACGTACTACCAGTAGGTCTATGGAACGTCCTATTAGAAGTGGCGTTATTATACTTAAAGCTGATAAAGTCACAGCTATTGCTAGTGTTGCCAGCATTAGAGCTCTATGTCTTGACATATATTCCAAGAGTACTCTAGTAAGAGATCTATTCACCGCATTATCCCTTCTAATTCCCTTTCTGTCGATCTCTTCTTCCATTTAAATATATTCATTCTACTTTCTTAAGCTTATTACCATGACTCCCTGAGTGAGTATCTATTTATACTCAATTCTAGATCTCAAGAGTAACTCGTAGAGTACTATAGAGGCTAGGGGAACAGCACCTAGATCATCCTCTATGTGTACTACATATACTGCTTCCCCCATCTCCATATCCCTTCTACTAAGTCCTGGTTCACCACCTCCAAACACTAGAGCTATGTTTTTACCATCCCTTAAGAGTTCGATGACTTCATCGAAATTAAAGGCATCTCTAGCATAAGTTTTTGGTACGAAAAGGTAAGCCTTATCGGGCTTGAACAGTTCTATGAAGTCGTTCAGATCAGCAAGGTAAAAGAAATTTCTATTAGTCTTAATTGCTAGTCTACTGGCCTGAGGTACTCCTTCGTGTGCAGCAGCGCCTGAGGCCTTAGTGACTATGAAGGTTTTGAACCCTAACCCGTATACTAATCTTGCCATCTCGAGAACTCTATATACTGAAAATACATTGTGCAGTACTACTGTGACTCTGTCCAGCACCATGATCCCGGGATTAGTACTATTAGTTATAATATAAATACTAAGTGGAATACTATTTTTAAACCTCTCTCATCAGATTAAGCACTCTTAGGAATCCCATTAATGCTTGTCCTAGTTCCTCAGCTAGTATAGCTATGAGTACTTCTTTGGGTTTTAGCGATAGCTCTCTTCTCATTCTTCTATCTAACTCCGGATAGTAATCGTGAAGGTAGCCTATGTTCGGAGGTAAATATAATCCCTTACCATCGTATCTCATTATCAGCGCCATGGATGCCCCTCCCCTGATAGCCTCATCTCTTATTGTAAGTATATCAATATCCTCTCGTACACCTACGTTAGTATAGAGACAGATATAGGTCTCAGTATTTAATATAGTTCTCATAAAGCTCAGGTTTTTAATACCAAGACCTATAAGTAGTGAGAGTATGTAGTTCTTTCCCTTTTCAGTAAGTGCTGAACCCCCTCTTTTAGATTCTATTAGTCCCTTCTTAACCATGGATTTAATTATTCTCCTAAGCCTTCCTTCTCCCATCTTCAGTATCTCATTGAGCCTATACCTCCCTACCCTACCTACTAGATACAGAGCTACTAGCACTGTTATATCCTCATATGGATAGTCTAGATGCTCTAACTTAGATCTTCTTTTTCTCGCAATCCTTGCTCTATTCATGCTAGCTGCTATAAATATGGTAGTCTTATTTAATAAATTCTACCCTAATGAGTGAAAGGTAAGCTTACTAAAAATTATATTATGCTTTCATCTTCTACACAGTGATAGTCACTGGAAAACTTTAGTATGTATTGACATTCTTCTATTCCCTGACGGATAGTTATAATTTACTATGGAGTAAATACTCTTCTTAAAATGGGAGGATCTAAGTTAGAGAAAGTGCCCCGGCCGGGATTTGAACCCGGGATCTTCGGCTTTCCTCTTGATACTCGAAAGGCCGAGATGCTTGCCGGGCTACACCACCGGGGCTTCTTAACAGTGCTTCTATAGAGTAATTGTAAGGAGATCCATTATAAGTTTTCTCCCTTACCTATAGCTCTTAAGTACCTTGCTGTTCTTCTATTTATCTCAAAAACATTTTTACTAATTCATAACTACGTAGAGTATACTATAATCCCTTACAATAAACAATTTGAATTAGAAAATGGAAGTGAGGAGAGATATTAAGCTTCTCAATGGTGTTCTGAGATAATTTTATCATCAAGTATAGTCCGAAAGCATTATATTAATACCATATATCTATAATTTGGGATAAGATCATGGTAAGTGTAAAGTTAGAGAACCTTACTAAAAAGTTCGGTAAAGTAGTTGCAGTCGATAACCTAAATCTTAACATAAGGGATGGAGAGTTTGTAGCCCTACTAGGGCCCTCTGGATGTGGTAAGTCTACCACACTACTAATGATAGCAGGTATCTATAAGCCTACATCGGGATACATATACTTTGATGACGTTATTGTAAATGATCTACCGCCTAGGGATAGAAATGTCGGAATGGTCTTTCAAAGCTATGCTCTCTATCCTCATATGAGCGTCTTTGATAACATAGCATTTCCATTAAAAATAAAGAAAGTTCCCCGATCTGTAATCGAAAAGAAGGTACGTGAGGCTGCTAAGTTACTACGTATAGAAGATCTTCTGAATAGGAGACCAGCTCAGCTGAGTGGTGGTCAAAGACAAAGGGTGGCGCTTGCTAGAGCACTTGCTAAAGAGCCTAATTTATTCCTAATGGATGAACCACTCAGTAACCTAGACGCTAAGCTAAGAGTTATTATGAGGACTGAGCTTAAGCGACTCCAGAAGGAGCTGGGTATAACGACAATTTACGTGACTCATGATCAAGTTGAGGCCATGACTATGGCTGAGAGAATAGCCCTACTGAATGAGGGGAAATTACAGCAAGTAGGTACTCCTGATGAACTATACCATAAACCCAGTAATATATTCGTAGCAGGATTTATAGGAAGTCCGCCTATGAACTTCATAGAAGGACACTTAGAAGAGAAAGAAGGAAAAGTACTATTCGTCTCTGAAGAACTAACGGTAAAACTACCAGATAATACTGCTGATTATGTTAGGGATAATATCAATGAGGAGGTTGTGATGGGCATTAGACCTGAAGATGTAATCGTGGGTTGCGAAGAGGGATTTAAAGCATTGGTATACGTAATTGAACCTCTGGGAAAGGATATAGTGGTAAGCTTAAAGGTAGGCGATCTCACGATCAAAGCTATCACTACGGGTATTAAGTACAATGTAGATGACGTGGTTAATATCTCATTTAACCTAGATAAAATACACCTATTCAGCCGTAAGAGCGGGAAGGCACTAATATAAAAAATTATCCTTTTACAGCTCCCACAAGCTGTAACTTAAGTAGAGTTCTCTGGACCAGCCCATAGAATGCTATTATAGGGATCATGTAGAACAGTGCTACTGCTGCGAGCAGGCCCCAGTCCACAAATACAAACTCTCCTATAACGCTATAGAGAAAGACCGATATAGGATAAAACTCTCTTCTTTTAATGTAAGTATAGGCTAGTAGGAACTCACCCCAGCCGCCCATGAAGGAAAATATAGCTACAGCAGAGATACCGGGAGCTATTACGGGAAGTAGGATTTTCCTCCAAGTCTGAAACCTTGAACAACCATCAACCATAGCTGCCCATTCGAGCTCCCAGGGAATACCATCAAAAAATCCTTTAAGAATCCAAGTATTCATTGGAATGCTTAATCCTGCTTTAACTAAAGCCACACCTATTAGAGTGAGAATGCCCTTACCGTAAAGACCTAACCTGTTAAGTATATAGAATAGTGCTATTAGGAGTATGACTCCAGGAAATGCGTGAAGTGCTACTATAAGTTTCATAGTAGCAACTCTGCCTCTGAATTTCATTCGTGAAAGTGCATATCCTGCTAGAGCTGATACAGGGACATCAAATGCCATCGTTCCAAATGCGAGTATAAGAGAATTAGCAACTATAGGCCATATGTTAGGATATTCTGATAGGCCAAATCGTATTGGATGCCATAGAAACCTAAAGTTTTCAAGAGTGAAACCTCTGGGTATAAGTCCAGAGGTCGGTCCTTCACTAAAGCTCTGGACAACTAACCATATCACCATACTAATTATTGGAATGAGTGGTACTAGGAGTACAGAGTAGACAATTAGGTACTTTATGAAGTTCATGATCTTTGCCTTCCTTATGGCAGCTTTATACTTATGCTCATGTGACATACTCATCACACCTCCACTCTAGATGGTTGCATCATTCTCTCGAATCCGAAGACCTTGAAGAAGATGAGAATAAAGATAATTCCTATAATTACAAGGAACAAAGAAAGTGCTGCTCCATATCCGTACTCAGAGGCATAGAATGCCTTTGAATAAGCGTACAGTGCCCACACTTCGACTTCTGCAGCTCTAGCAACCCCAGCTCCAGCCCATAGTGCAAGTATGTGTTCATAGGAGGAAATTAGACTGAGACACTGCCAAGCTGTTACGAAAAATATAGGCCATTTTAGTAATGGTATAATTATGTGTCTACATATTTGCAGATCCGTAGCACCATCTGCCATAGCTGCATGAAGTATGTCTGTAGGTATAGATGTTATGGCCGCGGAGTATATTATCATTCCGAATGATGCGCCTACATAACCGTTTACGACTATCATTAGGATTTGTGAATATGGAGCCGTCAAGAGCCAGTCCCTTGGAGCAGGTATACCTAGGAATTCTAGCATGGAGTTCAAAAGTCCTATCTTCGGATCTATGAACCACCTCCATAGGAGTGCGTAGATAACAGCAGGTGTTATTCTAGGTATTAACCATGCGAGCCTTATTGGTATAGCGATTGTTTCTCTCTTAATGAAATATGTAGTGAAGATAGCTAGTACTAGGCTAAAGAATGCATTTATCATAAGAACAGTAGACACGTATAGTACTGTTACGTAGATTGTTCTTGTAACGTAGATATCTCGTGTAAATATTCTAATGAAGTTCTGTAATCCTATGAAACGCATATTAGTTATAGTCCATTGAGTCTTTGTAAAAGCCATATAGGTGGTCATAATTACTGGAGCGAACCACATTACAGCTATCATTATGAAGAAGGGAAGCATGAATAGAAAAGGTAGGGCAGATTTGAGAATGCCTTTATATTTATACCTATATGGTTTGATTTTATCGAGGAGATAATGAATCTTTAAAAAAACATATAGTTCTTTTAATTTATCTTTATATCTTTCCATAGAGTCACTCCCTTACTATGAGCTCATCTCCAAGTTCGGCTTTCGCTGCCTTTACTATACTTTCGACAGCATCTTCTGGCGTTAGTCTGCCCTTCTCAACCTTGACTAGGTGCTCTAGGAGCATATCCTTGAGAAGGCCCCATTTCGGATGGGGTATGGGCTTGCTCATACCATACTTAGCTACAAAGGTGCTCACCTTATAGAGGAAACCTCCCTTCTCAACGAAAGGCGGGTAATTTAGTGTAGAGTAACGAACAGGTAAGTGACTACTGGTTATAGCGTGATCCGTATCGTATGGGGGTATTGAGGCAAGGTAGCAGAGAAGGAAGGCTATTTCGGGGTATTTAGATTGACTGCAGATGAAGTAGATCCATGCTCCTGTAGTCATACCTGGTTTTCCACCTTTCTTCAACGCTGGATAGGGGGCAAAACCTACATTCTTCCAGAGATACTCTTCGGGTAACTTACCTAGTTCCTCGTGATACTCAACCTTCTGCCATTCACCCCAGTGCCAATTACCACCTAGCCAGAATAGAACTCTAGCATTGACGAAGCCCATGTGAATTTCTCTCCAACTAGTGCCTATCATTGTATCTGGAAGCACTTTTTCGGTGTGAGCTAGCGTGTAGAATAGTGTGAACATCTCTTTCAGAGCTGATTTATCTAGGACTAATTTGCCTGTCTCGAAGTCATAGAAGTCTCCACCTGCCAAATAGTATGGTACCTCCAGACTGGTACCCCAGTTAGGTCTATGATAAAAGCCCCATTCGACCAGTCCTTTATCCATAGCTTCCTTAGCTATCTCCGCTAGGTCGTACCAGGTGACCTCACCTTTTGCTATCTTATTGGGAAGGGCCTCAATTTCCTCTTCTGTCCATCCTAGCTCTCTTAGTACGTCCTTTCTAAAGTAGAAGACTTGACATGAAACATCCTGAGGAATACCCCATATTTTACCCTTGTATTTAGCAAGGTTCCATAGATGCTCTGGGATATCGGCGAGAAAGTCCTTGTACTTCTCCACATATTCATCAACTGGTATTATCCAGCCAGCCTCTGCACCCTCAGCTACGCTTATTCCTCCTGAAATTATATCAGGTGCCTCTTTAGCCTCAAAAGCGCTTACAAATTTGCTCTTCCATGCCCCCCAATCGGCTACATGCTCGTAGTATGAGTCTATTTCTATCTTGATATTTAATCCAATACCCCTTAACATTTCCTCAAGAAGTTTTGCTGCACGCTTTAGGTTCTCGGCTCTATAATAGTCTACAGGCGAACCTGAGCTCCATGCGGTTATTTTTATGACTCCTTCTTTAGGTAGGGTTCCTAGGAGTGATACAAGCGCTTCATACTCAGGTTTAATATGCTCAAGCTCAGCTTTTACAGTATCTAACTCAGCTTTAACCTTATCGTATTCTTCTTTGGGAACTCCTTTAGGTGCTACTGCATAGCCTATACCTGCACCTATTATCAAGCCTATGATAAGGCCAACTACTACATATATAGCAACTTTTTGTGCCATAATCTCACGTTACAAAAAGAGTACACTTTCCTTATAAACCTTTGTTTAATTTTGGATCATTATGAGATTTATAATGCTCTTAAATATAAGCTATATTTTATTATTTCACTTAATAGAATATAATTAGTGATACAGATGTTACAAATTACAAAAAATACGATTTAAAGCGTGTAATCCGAATTAATGGAGTGTAAACGAAAGTACTCTGCTTATTCAAGAAACTCGAAATCCTCGATTCTTCCTATGTTCCAATCTCTTGGACTACTCTTGGCCCTGACTACTCTTATAGGAATGCCTGCGGTAGGGTGATTTGATATGAGCTCTGTTTCTATTCCCCTTTTCGCCTTAATATGTGATAAAATTGCCATTAATCCTGCTTGAGTACCACTTGCATGTACTCCAGCCACTAGTACTACTACTTTACCCTCCTGCCACGGATTCGGTAGTAGTGCTATTACTCCGGAGTCTTTTCCTACTTCATCGCCTGAAAGATAGGCTGTTTTAGTTATAGATGAGTAAAGATCTCTTCCCCCAATAGGTTTGAAGCCTATGGGTAGGTCATATATCCTCTGTAGTTCTACAGTGAGTTTATTGACAAGACCAGAGCCTATTATCATGAGGTTATCAGTTAGTGCGCGATAATCTCTTAACGCCTGAACATCTAAAAGAGATTTAACTTTAAAGTTATCGGGTTTCAGTCCTCTATCTATAGAGAATAAAAATAGTTCTCTGACAATTTCAGGTATTAGCAGTGCATCTCGAATATTAGCCTCAGCTATTTCCTTTGATCCCCAGATAATGCTGATACTCATTATTCTCCCCTTCTCTATTAAACATTCGGGAAATTCATTCCATGTGTAGGGAAACTCCAACTTTTTCCTAGTCAAAAGGGGTCTTTCATATGTCAAAATCTGGAGTATTATAGGATGACCTATTATTTCCCTATTCACTATCGCAATCCAGGGTTTCTGCTCCCTTCTCAACTCGATTAACCCTACTTCCTCAAACTCCTGTAGGTACTGTAGGACAGTCTGTCTTTTCAGTCTAGTCCTCTTAACGAGTTCACTTGTCGTAATAATTCCTTCCTTCATTATTTCAATTAAGGTGTTCTTTCTTCCAGGAGATCTAAGCAACCATTTTATTCTAACTTCATCCAACATTCTAAGAAATTAGTCAAAGGTAAGCATTAAACCTTTCCTTAAGAACAGAGTTCCTCCGTATAGCTTAGTTCAGCTCTTCGACCCTAAACATCTCTATACGATCTCTTTTGATCGTGAGAACTCTATCTCCTACTTTTAATGCCTTACGCATATCGTGTGTAGTCCACACTATAGTAAATCCCATCTTTCTTTGCAAGCTTCTAAGTACACGCCAGCTACTTGCCCTGAGAGGTACTTCATCAATTAGTACTATGTCGGGTTCTGAGATTAGCGCACGAGCTAGTGATGCTCTTACCTGCTGATCAGGTGTTAGTTCATGAGGATAACGATTACTAACTTTGTCCAGATCTAAAGCCTTTAGAACTCTACTAGCTCTCTTTCGAATAGCACTCTTACTTACTTCATCTATAAGAAGAGGGCATAGAGTGTTCTCATAGACCGTCAGATCCGGGTCAAGTTGTGGGCTACTTGAAAGAAGAACTACTCTCCTTTCATATTTCTTTTTCTCCTGCTCGACTATAGCCCTGAGTATAGTAGTCTTACCACTATAGGGTTCTCCCACTAATACTACAACTTTTTTCCTATGGTCTAACTTGGTTATCATGTTCATGGCTTCAGCTATTAACCTATCTTTACCTGCAGTTCCCATGTGCATTTCTAATCCCAGGATTAGCCCGAAGGAGACGTACTTAAGAGTATCATCAGAGAATTATCAGCTCTATTTCTCTAAGTACTCAAAGTATTCTCTTCTCGATAACAGAAATCATCTTTTTGTAACATTAATGTAAGGTAAATGTAAGTTTAGTTCAGTATGGATAAAGAAATTACATAAGTAACGTTAGCTTCAATATAAAGTTAAATACTTCTCGCGATATCAATGTAAAGTACGAGTGATTATCATGAAAAAGATAGTGATAGTAATACCTCTGCTCATCCTGGTAGTGGTTCTCGGATCACTTATAGTACATGCGTATTTTACAGCTTCTGAACTCAGGGTTGAGGATGTAACTATCGTAACACTACAAATAGACTCTTCATGGTGTACTTGTAACCCATATACACCTATAATAAAGAATATAGATCTATATTCTTTATTAAATGTTGTACAATCCCACAGATCAGCCTATAGAGATTAAGAGATTAAACTATGAAATCTACATTGAGAACACTCATGCAGGTAGTGGTAGTATTGAAGACCTAAAAATAGCACCGGGTAGGTACTATCTAAACCTTTCGTTGAGTCCCTGGAGTACCCATATTCTAAAGAATATCTCGACATCCATAGGAGAGGCATTAAGAAGAGGGATAGAAGAGGCTAATATGAGTATCAGGGTGAGTGGAGAAATAGTGATAATAGTTAAGATAGTTAATTTATTTAAAGTAGCAGAGTATACGAAATCATTTTCGTATCTCAAGAAGTACGAATATTCGTTTACATATCCCCTTTATACTAAAGTAAGAGGATGTGTGATAGACTTTGACTCAGGTACTCCAATACCGGGTGTAAGGGTTATACTTAAATCGCGAATTACTACTTATGAAAGTATTTCAGATGATAATGGGGAGTTTATAATAAAAAGGATAGTGCCTGGTATCTATGATCTAGTAATTGAAAAAGAGGGATATATTTTCTATAAAACTCGCATATCGGTAGGTAAAGAAGAAGTAAACTTAGACATAGTAAAGCTTAAGCGGAAGGTATAAAATAACGAGTAAAGGTTATGAGGAGTAATTCTACGTTTCTGTTAAGGTGAAATGCTTATTAGTACCTTTGGAGCAAAGATAAAAGGGTCGTGGGGCCCCGGCCATAGGCGACGGGATCCACCCGGACTCGTCA
>CAZFTG010000020.1:0-25327 GCA_964522205.1 uncultured Thermoproteales archaeon | reverse complement strand
TCTCCATAGGGGAGTAGTACCTCTACTTCACCATTACTATTGGTCGAGTAAGCGCCCATATCCATTCCTTCCCTAGAGAGTCTAAGTGTAGCATCACCTAATCCTTTATCACTACCATAACTCTTAACCCTGAACTTAACGAGTGTAGTCTCCGTTAGTATAGTTATTGTTGTATTGTTGACAAGGGTTATTTGAGTTTTAGCTACTGGGACATCCATCCACTTCACTTCAATAGTATAGTTCCCCTCTGCGAGTGTGACATTTAATAGGGAATGGGTATCATTGTAGGCGTCTATATTCTTATACGTATGAGTAGTACCATTACTGCTGATTATATTCACCTTCAAGTTAGCTCCTGAGGGGGCATGCTTACCACAGTGGTCTGAGATGAATATCTGTAGGTTCACACCGGCTTGGGCGTCTACTTCCATAGGGGAATTAGTGATGAGAAGAGTTAATATTGGTAATAGTGCTATTAGTACAACTCTTAACTTCATATGTACACCACTATTATTACGAGGCTCTTAAAAATATATGGTTGATGTATATTAAAAAAATGGTGGTACTATGCGTAGAGAGCATAAAGAGAATATATTATTACCCTACGATAGCAAGTTGTACACTAATGGTCAAGTTCTAATACCCGCCAGATTGATCAGGAGTTTAGGTATAGAGGGGACTACTTATGCGTTCTTGAAAATAATGCATAAGGGAAATGAGATCTCCTTAGACAGGGTCAAACTCCTCAGAACTAGACATACAGCATCAAGACAGTTTACGATTCCAAGGGATATAAGGTTACAATTCGACATGAAGCCTGGAGATACTATAACACTTCTAGAGATAAGACCACTGGAGTAGGAAGACATAAGTAGGATAACGACTAGAAAAAGTTGATGAAGAAGGTACAGAGCACGGATTTGATGAAGAGACCGCTACACACTGATCCTCTGAATGGATCTAGAGGTTAGTCTCTTTTTCAAACCTTTTGATAGCTTCAGTTATTCTCCTTTTAGCTTCGTTTACTCCTCTCCACTCTCTAACCTTTACCCACTTTCCGGGCTCTAGTTCCTTGTAGTGCTCGAAGAAGTGTTTAATCTTCTCTCTCAGAGCACTTGGAATATCGCTTATGTCTTTTACATATTCAAACCTAGGATCTATCTTAGTACGGGGTACAGCTATCACTTTACTATCGGGCCCCTCCTCATCCTCCATTATGAGTAGACCTATAGGTCTAGCTACTACAACAGAGCCTGGAGCTAAGGGCTCATAGCCTAGTATGAGAACATCCACGGGGTCTCCGTCCTCTTCTAGAGTACCCGGTATAAATCCATAGTTAAACGGATATACCATAGCAGTGTATAGGATCCTATCTACAAACACTAGACCGGTATCTCTATCCACTTCATATTTTACAGAGCTTCCCATGGGGATCTCTATGACCACATTTACCTCATCTGGAGCCTTTTCACCAGGTCCTAGTTTCTTGAGGAACATACTACCACCATCTCCTAAATATCCCGTATAGATTTAAATTTGAGTCTACTAGCTACTAGGTGTGGATCTATATCAAGTACTAGTAGAGTACTTTGGGGAAGAATTTGAAGAAAGACTGAAAAGGGTATTAGAAGACCTAGCTAAAGAGAAGGCTTTTAGAATACTCGTAGGAACAGTGATATCCCAGATGACCAATAGTAAGAATACTAGGATCGCGCTCAAGAGAATAGAGAACAGACTAGGTATTACACCCCACATTATAGCTAGGGCACCCATAGAGGTCTTAGAGGAATGCCTAAGACCTGCAGGTCTCTACAGGGTAAAGGCTAGAAAACTAAAACTACTAGCTAAAAAACTAATAGAGGATCTAGAAGGAGACCTATCAAGACTAGAGAAGATGAGACCTGAGGAAGTGAGATCCTATCTGATGAAGTTACCCGGAGTGGGTTTCAAAACAGCAGATATACTACTATTATTCTATTTCAAACACCCCATAATGCCTGTGGATACACATATCTCTAGAATAGCCAAGAGGTTAGGGCTTGTGAGTAAGAGTGCGGGTTATGAGGATATTAGAAGAGCTATTGAGGCAACCCTTAAAGGAGACCATCATAGAGTAGGTATACTTCACCTAATGTTAATCGAATTCGGTAGAAGAGTCTGTAGAGCAAGAAGACCTAAATGTGATATCTGCCCCCTGAAGGATATATGTAATTATTACAAGTTAAGATGTAGCTCTTAGCACTTTCATAATCCTGTGTAGATCTATTCCTCCTCTTTTACATGCATATAAAAGAGCACCTACCTCCGGAGGCCATTCGGGGGTTATGAGCTTTACATTAGGTTCCATTCTTCTAAGCTTCTCTTCGAATACTTCTATCACTATCCTCCCAGCTCTGAAAACTCCTCCAATCAATCCTACTTCAACTTCCTCTCCATGCATCTCTAATCTATCTATGACAGTATATGCGAGCTCAGCTAGCATTTCCATACACTCCTCGACAATGCCAATAGCCACCTCATCTCCCTCTGCAGCAGCTCGAGTTACTAGGGGTGCTAGTGATGCTATTTCTCTTACACTCATACCTTCAACGTACACTTTCCTAATTATATCCTCCGGGCTCTCTAGTTCCAGTTTCTTCAAGATGTACCTAGTGAGAATAGTCTTCTTACCTCTACCATCGTATTCTCTTAGAACAGCTATTAGACCTTTCTTACCAAGATCATATGCACTTCCCTCATCTCCTAGAAGATAACCCCAGCCCCCACATCTCACATACTCTCCTCTATAATTCACTCCTGCTGCTACTGAGCCGGTACCAGCTATGACTACGACACCTGGACGACCCGAGAGTGCTCCATAGAGTGCATTAATAGTATCGTGGACTAAGTAGAGGGTCTTAGCAAGAGATTTCCTCTTGAGGAAATCCTTTACTACTCTGAAATCGTAGGAGGTATCTAGACCTGCTAGACCTACAGTCATCATATCTACACTTTTATCTGTAGAGCTCAATTCACTAAGGAGCTTGTGAATGCATTTTTCTATGGCCTCAACCATTCCTTCAAGACCTACTACGTGATAATTAGAGGGTCCAGCTTCAGCTCTGCAGATTCTCCATTCTCCAGTATCTAGAGCTATAGCACTAGTCTTAGTAGCGCCACCATCAATACCTATAATTATCATCCTACACTCCTGTTAAAACTTATTAGACTATATTTAAATGGTATTAAGAATCCAGTCCTAAAGGGAATGGTATGTATTTGAACGATTACATGGTAGTGGGCCATCTAGTACTGGATAAAATAGTAATAAGAGGAAGGGAACATAGGAGTCTCGGAGGAGTTGCAACCTATGGAGCCATAGCCGTAGCCACTTATGGTAGAAGAGCATTTATAGTATCCAAGGTAGGAGAGGACTTTCCGGAAGAATACATACTGCTCTTATCGAGGTATGGTGTGGATACCAGATACGTAAAGAGAGTTAAGGGTAGGAGCACCTGTTACAGATTAGTGTATGGAGAGGAGGGTCGAAGGGATCTCTACTTAGAAGCTGTAGCTGAGGAAATATACCCAAGGGATATCCCACAACTCAGATTTAGAGTAGCACATATTGGTCCAGTTTATCGAGAAGTACCATTTGAGACTATAAGCACTGTGAGACAGATATGTGAACTAATGGCACTGGACTCACAGGGTTTTGTCAGGAGAGTAGATGAGAGTAGGAGAGTGTACCTTGCCTCTTGGGAATATGCTGAGGATGTAATACCAATGGTAGACCTCCTGCACACAGATGTCAATGAGGCTAGGATCCTAACTGGAGTTGAAGAGCCTAGAAGAGCAGCTGAAGTACTCTATGAAATGGGAGCTGATGTCGTATCCATTACTATGGGTGCTAGAGGATCTATTGTAGCATATGAAGGAGAGGTAATATATGTGCCAGCAGCTAAGGAGGAGAGGTTAGTGGATACGACAGGAGCTGGAGATGTCTACACAGCAATATTTGCAGTAGCACTTAGCGAGGGGTTTAATGTTAGACGAGCTGCAGCTATGGCGTCTTCAGCAAGTTCATACCTAGTGGAGGATCATGGTCCTAAAGGCTTAGTACATCGAGAGAAAGTACTCATAAGAGCATTTGAAGTAGAGAAACATATAGAAAAAATAGCCTAGTGTAATAACCAGATTTTTAGTAATATTTAGTAATATGATGTTTAGTTAGGTGGATTATGAAGTGAGAGGCATCCTGGATTTGGGAATGAACATATAAACTCCTCTACTTAAGTGAAAGGACAGGCCACATTTATATCCATGTTTACATGTTTAAATGATCTATACCTTTAATCTATAGATTTATTAGTGACATTACTAATTCCACATAAATGAAAGTCCTGTGGTGAAATAATGAGAGTGTTCGTCTTAGCCCTCGATGGACTCGACTACCGCTTAGTGAAGAGGTTGAGATTGAGGAACCTCATGCAGACCTCCTTTGGAGCGCTCAAAGTACCGACCACTAGTGAGGGATATGCCATGAGTCCAGAGGTATGGGCTACTTTCTTAGTCGGAAAGAGGGTTACGAAAGAGTTCAAGAGGCATCCTTTAGTATCCCTTCTCGTGGAGCTGAGGAAAATTATCAGGCTTAGTTTTGGTATAGGCCAGAGGGTTAAAAGACTGGTGGAACCTAGGACTCACTATCCCTATCTCGACTATGATACCTTTCTGAATCATATTGATGCCTATGTTTATAACTTCCCATATGTAAACTATGATAACCTGGTGTTTGATATTCTACACAACTTTAACAGAGGAGTGCCACTCGACAGGACAGTTGAACTACTGTATAAACTCTATAGATTGAGGAAAGAGGTGATACTTAGACTAACCAAGAGGAATGAGAAGCTAGTCCTAGCGTATATGCACTTCCCAGATGTGATACAGCACCTGCTGTTTAGAAGAAAGGGGAAGATATACAGATTATACTATGACATTAACAGGTTTATCTTGAAATTGTCTGAAAACATAAATGGTAAATTCTTAATAATTTCTGATCATGGATTTGACTTCAAAAGAGGGATACACAGTGGGTATGGTTTCTACTCGATCAATGATGATGTGAAATTTAGGCATATACTTGATGTACGTAAGTTCATTCTGGATTTAGTTAGTTAAGAGGTTGGGTAGAGAGGAATGCACAGTTCACTCACTAGATAGGCGGTTGTATAGAGGTTAACTGATCAACTATCTAATACCAATCCTCTAATGATCCTCCATTAGGCTAAGCATATTGAGGTTACTTAGCCTCTACTTGGTAACATGACCATTTCTACACCTATCCATACTTGATAAGATCTGTAATGGGATAATATGACAGGTTTATAACAAATAACGCTATAGTAGATTGAACTTGTGGTATATTATGATCGAGACTAGGGTGAAAGAGATCAAAGGATCATTTGAAAAAAGTTAAAGAGTAAAGGATGAGAATAAAACATACTCTCTCATAGGGGAGTTAAATAGGGATTAAAATAATGAATAAGCCCGTTTAAAAATCTACTATATCGTCAAGCTAATACAGACTTCCGAAGTCTAGATGACATATGCAATGAGAGAAACTATAATTCTTCTCGTTCTACTACCCACGATAGTGGCATTAACTATTTACGTACTCCAAGAATATTGAAGGGTGAGTGATATTAGATGAAAATAGGTGTGATATCGGATACACATGACCATTTAGAGAACCTAGATAAGGCTATAGAACTACTGAATACTGAGGAAGTCGAACTAGTAATACACTGTGGAGACTTCATATCCCCCTTTGTAATAAGACGACTATACAAACTCAAGCCAAAAGTAGTAGGCGTATTCGGAAACAATGATGGAGACCGAGGACTACTAATGAAGATAGCTAAGGATGTAAATGTAGAACTGCACAATATGCCCTATGATCTTGAGCTCTGCGGGAAAAGAATACACGTACTTCATGGTCTAGGATCTCCCGAGTATACTAGACGTACAGTTGAGCTATTGGCTAAAAGTGGAGCTTACGATATAATCCTCTACGGACACACACATAAAATCGACTTAAGGAAGATAGGAGACTGTCTAGTCCTAAACCCAGGAGAAGTCTTCGGAATGCTCACTGGAAGATCCTCAGTAGCAATACTAGATATAGAAACCTTCAAGGTCAGAATTGAGTACCTGAGGACTTAAATTTGAAGGTCGCAGTACTCTTCAGCGGGGGTAAGGACTCTACATATACAGTATACTGGGCACTAGAGAAGGGCTATGAGGTAGCATGTTTACTCACTATGATATCTGAGAATCCAGAATCCTATATGTTCCACACGGTTAATATAGAGTGGACTAGACTTCAGGCTAAGGCAATGGAGATACCGCACCTAGTAGGCTATACGAAGGGGGTAAAAGAGCTGGAGATTAGGGATCTGAGTAGACTGATTAATACTGCAGTAGTGGAATATGAGATAGAAGGCATAGTCTCTGGTGCAATAACATCACAGTACCAGAAATCGAGAGTAGAGAGAGTAGCTGAAGAGAATGGAGTTCTCAGTATAACCCCCCTGTGGAGAAAAGATCCAGTACAACTACTCAAGGAGTATCTAGACCTAGGATTTGAGATCCTAATAACAGGGGTCTTCGCTATGGGTCTTAGTGGAGAATGGCTTGGAGTGATATTAGATCATGAATATCTAGATAGGCTAGTAGAGCTATCTAGAAGATACCGGATAAGCCCTGTAGGTGAGGGGGGTGAGTTTGAGACCTTTGTACTAGATGCTCCTCACTTCGTAAAAAGAATTGAAATAGTAGAGTATAAAAGATATTGGCATGGAGACTGGGGTATATTATCTATAGAAAAGGCTAAACTTACAGAAAAAATCTAAATACTGATAGATCTTAGCACTGAAAATTCCATGAATATTCTTTTCCCCCTTCTATGAGGAGGTAGAAGCGGTTAAGATATATAAAAAATTACTCACTGTCTTTCAAAGGGGAGAGCTTGTATAAGTGTGTAAATAAATGGTGCTTTCCTGATGACATGTCACTAGAGGATATAGTGAGAGCGACAGCAGAGATAGGCTTTGAGGGATTAGAACCAGCCTACGAAGAGACTCATCTGAAATTAGAGATGGACTACTGGAGGAGGATAAAAGAGCTAGGAGATAGCTTAAATATTAAATTCTTTACACTAGCCTCAGGTCTCCACTGGAAATATAACCTCGCTAGTAGTGATCATAGTCTAGTTGAGAAAGGACTAGAGGTAGTAAGGGACATGTGTAAGATAGCCAGTACAATAGGAGCCTCTGTCATCTTAGTAGTACCCGGGGTCGCAGATCCCGAAGTAGATTATGAGAAGATCTTAGAGAGAGCTCGAACCTCTATTAAAAGAGCATCTAAGATAGGTGAAGAGTTCGGTATAAAAATAGGAGTGGAAAATGTATGGAATAGAATACTCACTAGTCCCATAGAGTTCAGGGATTTCATAGATAGTATAAATAGCGAGTACATAGGTGCCTACTTTGACGTTGGCAATACGTATCCACAGACCTATCCACAACACTGGATTAGGGTACTGGGAAAGAGAATAGTAGCAGTTCATGTAAAGGACTTTCTCATAGAGGACTTCAGAACCATGGGATTTACACAATTACTACAGGGAAGCGTAGATTGGAGTAGTGTTATGAAGAGTTTTAGAGAAAATGGGTATAATGGTCCCGTTACTGTGGAAGTAGCACCGTATCGCTCGCACTCACTGAAATCGGCTATAGATGCTAAAAAGGCACTGGATATAATATTCGAATTATAGTTCGGTGGCGTATTACTAAGAGAACTATATTACCTCCTCTGTCAATGGGAGCTTAATAGGTCTATTTTCTCTCACAGACTTTATACATGCTAGTGCAACTTCGAGAGATCTAGTAGCCTCCTCTCCACTTACAGAGGGTTCTTTATCCTCTCTAATGCATTCTATGAAATGCTTCAGCTCTAGATAGTAGGCATTTTCAGCGACTGGTGTAAGCACCTCCTGTACACCCCTCCTAAAGAGCCTGAGAGTAGCAGTCGTCTGATTATCCACTACGAGCAACCCTTTAGTTCCAGCCACCTCTAAGTAGGTGGTGAAGGGGAATTCCTTGGGCATTATCCAGCTACCTTCTACATATGCTATTGCTCCTCGCTTAAACTTGAGTAATGCATGCATGAAATCATGAGCTGTAGCATCTTTAAAAAGGTATATCCCTCCTCTAGCGAAGACTTCATCTACCTCACCCAGCGTCCATCTCAGGAAGTCTATATCGTGGATCATCAGATCAACTGCTACTCCACCACTCAACTCTATATGTTTATGCCAGAGCTTCCAGCTCCACATGGGATAGGACGATAGTCTATGGGCTCTAGCGATCCTAGGCTCGCCTATAACCCCCTCATCTAGCATCTCCTTCACTCTCACATATTCGGGCCAGAACCTGAGACAGTGAGCTACCATGAACTTCACATCTCTCTTTTTAGCTTTTTCAGTCATCTCTTTAGCATCGGATAATCTAAGTGCTATAGGCTTCTCTACAATCACATGCTTACTAGCTTCAACAGCCTTGAGTACTTGCTCTTTATGTCTGAATGTAGGAGAGGTTATATCAACAACTTCCACTTCTGGATCTTCAAGAGCTTTGTCATAGTCAGTGTACCATCGTTTGGCCTTGAATTTCTCAGCTATACTTCTGCTCCTCTCCCTAGATGAGCTTACTACTCCTACTAACTCTACTTCTGGCATTCTCTTCAGTGCAGGTATGTGCTCTGTAGTGGCGATAAAGCCCAAACCACAGACAAGAACTCCTATTTTCTTCAAATTCTACACCATTAAAATCTAATTTATAATATATAAAAGCATTTTAATGATTGGGATTATAAGGAGTAAGGGTGACCAGCTTTGAAAGTGTACAGATTTGCTATACTCTCATTCGCACATCTTCATGCGTATAGCTATGCTACTGTTATAAGGAATTTACCCAATACTGAACTAATAGCAATATTCGATGATAATAGGGAGAGACTCTATGAAGTAGGAAGGAGATTTGGTGTGGATAAACTGTACTATGACTATGAGGAACTGCTAAGGAAAGAGGAGCTAGATGCTGTAATAGTGACTTCAGAAAACGCTAGGCATAGGGAGATGGTCACAATAGCTACGGAGAGAGGAGTTCACGTACTCTGTGAGAAGCCAATAGCCACTTCTCTCAAGGATGCTGATGAGATGATAGCATCAGCAGAGAGAGCTGGAGTTAAGCTACAGATAGCTTTTGTAATGCGATACCATCCAGCTACAGTTAAGGTCAAAGAGATAGTGGACGCAGGTGAGATAGGTAAGATATTAACAATAACATCAACAAATCATGGAAAGTATCCAGGAGGATGGTTTGGGATACCAGAGCTTTCAGGAGGAGGAGCTATAATGGATCATACCGTGCATGTAGCAGATCTCATGAGATGGTATACTGGAAGTGAGGTTGCAGAAGTACATGCATATGTAGGAGAGAACATAAGATCCTATTTAAGATGCGAGGACTGTGCCCTCATATCACTGAGATTTAAAGATGGAACTATAGCTAGTATCGACTGTAGCTGGTCTAGACCTGATGAATGGCCCATATGGGGAGATGTATTTCTACAGATAATAGGTACAGAGGGATGCATAGTAGTAGATGCCTTCAGATCAGCAGTGCACTATGCAGGAGGAGGAACCCCCCTCACATGGGCTAGCTTTGGGACAAATCCAGATGAAGAGATGATAAAACACTTCGTGAAGGTGATAGAAGAAGATCTAGAACCTAGAGCTAGTGGAGTAGATGGTAGAAAGGCACTAGAAATAGCTCTGGCTGCCTGCCTCTCGAATGAGCGAGGTAGGCCTATAGAACTTCCACTGAGGTAGGGATAATGCATTCACTAGTGAAGAAAGCCGTAGTACTAGCGGCAGGTAAGGGTACTAGACTAAACCCTATAACTCTCACCAGACCAAAACATATGCTCCCTGTAGCCGGGAAACCTGTGATTAAATGGATACTATCGAGCTTAAAGAGTGTGGGAATAGAGGAAGTAGGAATAGTCGTACACTATCATGAAAAAGCCCTAAGGGAGTTTCTAAGCTCTAGAACAGACCTTCAACTTAAGATAGAATACATTCATCAAAGAGAGCTTACTGGAACAGCTACTGCTGTAGAGGTAGCCGAGAAGTTCACAGGAGGAGATCCATTCATAGTAGTAAATGGGGATGTACTCTTTCCGCCTCATACTTTAAAGAAGCTCATTGAAGAGTGCGACAATATCAATGCAGGACTCGTGGGTGTGAGGGTTGAAGAGCCCTGGAAGTACGGGGTACTTCAAATAGAAAATGGATTCCTCAGAGGTATAGTAGAGAAGCCGAGAAGGGGACAAGAACCTTCAAACTTGATAAACGCTGGTATATACTTTTTCCGAGAGGATATATTCCACTACATCAGACGAGTAAAGCCTTCTCCTAGAGGTGAGAGAGAACTTACTGACGCCCTTGCAATGATGGCTAGAAGATGTAAGGTAAAGGTAGTTGAGGGGGATCCCGAATGGTGGTTTGATGTAGGAGTTGCATGGACGCTATTAGATGCTAACGTATTCTACTTCAATAAAATGTTCAAAAACACCATAATACATGGAGAGGTATCCGAGCACGCTCACATATATGGACCGGTGTACGTACACAGAGGAAGTAGAGTGCACCATGGCGCTGTAATAAGAGGGCCGGCTTATATTGGAGAGGGAGTAGTCATAGGTAGAAAAAGTGTAGTAGGACCCTATGTCACATTATGTAAGAATGTAGAAATAGGAGAACTATCTTTCGTATCTCGTTCTATACTAATGGATAGTACAAGGATATCAAATCACTGTGCTGTCTTTAGTAGTATACTAGGTTCAAAATGTATCCTAGAGCCGGGTGTGAAGATACCCGCATTCAATATATACGGGGATACAATAAAAGTAATACTTAAAGGGAGACTTGTAGATAGTGGGAGAAAGTATCTCGGAGCTATACTAGGTGATCGAGTAAAAATACACGCTAACATCGCACTCGAACCTGGGGCAATAGTACAACCAGAGGTAGTGATCTCGTAAGGGACAGAAAGCATGTGGAGTTAATCTTATTTAACCTATCAAACTATGGAGAATGTGACCCTAAAGTTGCTAGTACTAGAAGTTATATGGGATCCCGAAGGAAGGCTTAGACACTCACCAGATAAGCTGATTCTAGGGGGTCTTAAACTCCACTATGAGATTATCAAGAGGTTAGTGAAGTATGGAATTGAGGTTATTCCAATAAGGTCTAGTATAGATATATATAAATCCCAAAGAGCAGTATACATCCCCGTACCGCCTATTAAACCAAGGAGGCTTAGTTACTACGTTCTAGCGTTATTAACTGCATTAAGGACATTAAAGATCTACCGTGAGCTTAAAAGGGCTAAAAATGTTATAGTATATAATCCTGGAATGGGATTTATTAACCGTATCGCTGTAATTTTCCTCCGTCTCTTTAGAGTGCCCACAGTGTCCGTTTTTCATCATAGGGATTACCCAGCTAGACTTGGGGATATACTACGTCATTTTATAAGACTAGGCAGAAAGGGTTACCTATTGGCCACGCTTGATAGAGTATTTCTCTGGATGGCTCTTAAATTAACTAACGCTATAATTACTCCATCTAAACTATCAAGATCTCAACTAGAGGAAATGGGGATAGACTCTAGTAAGATCTACCCTGTAGGAGTAGGATTTGATTTAAGTGAGTTTAAGACTATTGAACACGAGGATAAAGAAACCTACTGTGTATTCGTCGGTCGTATGGCTATTGAGAAGGGAATATTTGACCTGGTAGAAATATGGAAAAATGTAACTAGAGTGCTGGCTAGCTCTAAATTATGGACTATAGGACTACCCACTAACTACACTAGTTATTGGATGTATAAGGTGAAGAGTGAGGGATTAGAAGGGAATATAAAGTACCTTGGTACTGTGCCTAGGAGTAAACTACTTGAGATACTTGCAAAGGCATTGGTATTTATCTTTCCAAGTCATGTAGAAGGAGGAGGTATAGCTGTAGTAGAGGCAATGGCCTCGGGACTACCAGTAGTAGCTTGGGATCTTCCGGTATTCAGGGAACTATTTAGAGGAGCTCCTGCATTGTTTCTCATCAGGAGGGGGGATTATAAGGCCTTCTCGAAAACTGTGATTGACTTGCTGAATAATAGAGAGAGGTGTATAAAGCTGGGTCTGGAGAATAGAGAATACATCCTGTCTAGAAAGGATCTGACTTGGGATAGCGTATCCTTAAAAATATTAAGCATACTGAGATATATTTCGAGAACCTACTGAGGTCTGTGTATGGGGAGCTAAACAATGCTATCAGTAGTAGTACTGACTAAGAACTCAGAGAGGACCATAGAGCGATGTCTTAAGGGACTTATGGAGAGTTCTATTAAGCCCAAGACTATTATTATAGTTGATGGTGGGTCTACCGATAGGACGTTGGATATTGTGAGGAAATATAGTTCAGTCCTCAATATTAAAGTCCTTCAGGATAGAGGAGGAGGTCTCGCTATTGCTAGAGATATAGGATGGCGTAGTACTAATACAAAATATGTTGCAATGATAGATAGTGACGTAGTAGTCAATAGGGACTTTTTCAGTAGGGCTATTGAAATACTAGAAAAAGACAATACATTAGGAGCTATAGGAGCAAAACTTAAACCTATCTGTGAGGAGAAAGGAATACTCTCAAAGTTTCAAGAGAAAAACTTAGCTATACACCTACACTGGAATGAACCACCTTATCCCTCCACAGTACCTGCAGTGCATACAGCATGTACAGTCTTTCGAAGAAAGGCTATAGAAGAAGCAGGAGGTTTTGATCCCTATTTTAGGCTAGCCAAAGAAGACTCAGACATAAGTTTTAAGCTCAGAAAAAGAGGGTACAAGCTAAGCTACATAGATCTCTTCTCCCTCCATATGGAAACGGGTAAAAGGTTCTGGAGCATAAACTTCAGATATGGAAGATCGTATCCATATATTTCGAGAAAGCACCCAGACGAGAGTAAGCTATGGACAAAAAAGAATGTAATACTAACCATAAGCTTTTTCATAATACCTCTCCAACTAATCATATTCATCCACTACCTGAGAAGGTATTATAAATTAAAAGATCTAAGGATATCAGAGAGAATACTACTCGCAGTAGTCGAGACTCTCAGACAGTACGTACGCACTGCTGGTATGCTCTATGAATTAATAGTTAAAAGAGAATATAAGAGATAATGGGAATAGTATAGGGTTTCTACATCAAAGGGTTAAAAGGATGTCAAAGAAGCTCTAGTAACTTAACTAAGCCTAGAGCTTGTAAACTTTTAGGGTAATACTTATGAGGCGTCTTACTCTCTTCGAAAACATTAGAACGATTATGGGGACTATGGTGAAAGACCATAGTAGACCTAGAGGATGAAGTAACACACTTAGTATGGATATATCGTGATCCTTAATGTACTCATCCATAAGTTCTTTAAGTGAGAACTCTTTAGGACATAGCCCTCCTCTATAGGTGAAGTTTTCGATATAAATCCTATTTTCAAAAGTACTAACCACCTTAAATGAGACTTCTCCCTCTATTGATAGAGAGGGAAGTACAAGTGATTTGAGTTCAGTAATTCTTCTCTCCGTAATAAGATTCATCAATATAGTCTCTCCTTCTATGTAGATACTTGGTAGATATAATGTAATATTCTCCATTTTATTGAGAGATTCCAAGTATACTAAGACATAATTACCACCTATACTCTCGATAGTACCATTACATACATTATATTCCAGGAACTTGTTACTTGTCTTCAACATCACTCTACTATTATTGAAAAATACCTTAGAGATAGCTATAAGATCTCTGGTACTAGGTACTACAGAAGGCTGAGCTAATATCCATGATGGTATTGGTATGAGTTTGTACTTTTTATTTTCAAATATAGGTGATGTGCTGAAGAGAGTATATTCATGTGGTTTACGCATAAGTATGTACTTAGATGGATGTAAGGTTAGAATGAAATTAAACTCATTACAATCTCTAGTAGTAAGGAAGGTGATCTGGAACAGGGGTGGTAGTGTAGCCATTCCACTAAGATGTACAACAAGGCTAGAGTAGGGTGTTATTATGTACGGTTTATCTATGTCCAATCTATAGAGGAAATTGACTATTTGAATATCCTCTTCACTTATAACCGTACGAGTTCCCGTATACCGTCCAGTGGATAATCTCCAAAAATTAATACTAAGCAGATAATCCGTAGATCCTACAATTATGAGAAGAGCGATAACCATAGATGATAAAATCCTCAGAAGGCGAGAGTGTCTAGGTCTATTGATGAGAACCACAAATGAACCTACAGTAGCTAGAATGTAGTAGAAGAGTACTGGTTGGAATGGAAATGGGATTATTATAAATGAGAGGTGATAGTTGATTAAATTTAGTATGAAGAGTAGAAATAACTGTAAAAACATTAAGAGTAGTGCGAAACCCCTACGTAGATCTACGCTATCCGAAAGAGTTAGTAAGCATATACTCAAATTCGATATTACTCCTAGGAACCCCCACTCTATTGCTGGAAAGTACCATAAAGTATAAAGAGGGTACTTAAGGTAGATAGTGTTATACTTAAGAGCAAAAGCAACATACATTAATCCACAGAAGAATAAGTACACTACACACAGCCCCTTTAAGTTTAAAGCTAAGTTCCTTAAGAGAGGTCCATATCTAAATAGTTTACTAATAACTAGTGATAAAAGTGGCATTAAGGTTAGAACACACCAGGATAGGGGGTAGCCCAATAGGCAGTGGTAAATAGTGCCTACTAGTGCACTCAAACCCACAGGGAGTAAAACGTCCTCGTTAACCCTATGCCCGAATAGTAGTTGAGCGGATACTAAGGCTAGAGCCACTAGTGTAAGCTCTGTAGGATGACCAAAGGTCAAATGAAGAATGCTCAAGCTCAATATGAATAGATAGCTAGATGATCTATAGTTCATATAATACTGGACGATAGCGACTAGAGCTACTAGATATACGCATAGACCCCAAAATCTTACCAGAGTATGACCACCTATGTACGTGGGTGGATGTACTGGAGGAGAGGCGTAGCTGAACCGTCCTGCTATATGACTTATATATTCTAAGTATGCTGAGGGAGATGTCAAGCTCTCTTCAGGAGGGGATTCGATAGAGGATATCCAGCCGAAGCCCGAGAGAGTAGTCCAGAGGATTACTGAGATAGTACCAGCTAAGCGACTACCAGTGAGAAGCTTGACGAAAGCATACATGGATATTATTGAGAATACTTGATTAAATGTGGCGATAAGAGTAGCCATATTAATAAGTGGTATAGAACAAGCATTAGCTATAGCTAACCAATACAGGGGAAAGAGCACGGGGTATGGACGTCTGTAGATATAGTAGTATTTTATTATATTGAACTTGTTCACAAAAGCCATTTGATGAATGTGAAATAGTGCGTCGCCTCTTAATAGAAAATTATCACCTATAGCCGAGTAAAATACAAAAAGTCGGAATGCAATCGCTAACAATAACCCGAGCACCTCTAAGGCGTCTATATTTAATACTACCGACTTACCATTCCTGAGAAGGCGTACGAGGTACCATATAAAGATAATAGAGGTTACCAGTAGTATAATAGACCATGTAGTATACCTATGCAAGTTTAAGAGTGATAGGAGTAAGTTTGTCCCTCCTAGGATAGTGAGACTTATTATGGGGTAGAATATCGCTTTTTCCAGAAAAGTCCATTTACACTTTAGCATGCACCTATTTAGAAAATAAGCTGGTACATATGTTAGTAGTAACATCGTACTCAGCGAGACGAGTACAGAATACTGTGCTATATCATACCAAGGCATAAGTACTACGTGCTTATATTCAGGGGATATGAGATTAATTATCGCTCCACTAAAGGACATAATAGTTAAGATTAACAGAAGGGATACTATTATTCTTCTCTTCAAGTTTAGTATAAACAATCCTCTAGGTCTGAACAGCAATAGATATACTGTGAAAGTAGCTATGGCTGATACAAGTATACAAAAGCAATTTAAATCGGAGACAAAGTATCTTCCTAAAGGAATAAGGGAAGAGAGAGTTCTAGCCAATGAGAATAGACTTACAAATACTATGAGTATAATGAGTACTTTTACAAGTGCATTATTAAATTTTAAACCCATAATCATTCTCCCTCAGAGTAGTTTACTAGTAGATTTAATAGTACTTAGATTTAACACTTATGAAAAATCAACTCTTCGTGTACGCTTACAAAAGTCGCCAGAAAGCCCCCTGTTAAAGCAGGGGAGTGAGTGATCTAGTAATTAGTATTACTAGATCACTAAATATGCGTTACATGATCCTCATAATAGATATAAGTCATCTAGTAATACCAATTACATGAAGTCTCAAGGATTTAATGCTAGAGAGTTCATTCGGACTACTATAGAGGAAATATGTAATACTGTAGGGAATTCAAAAGTCCTAGCTGCATGCTCAGGTGGAGTTGATAGTACTACAGCGGCAGTACTCGTATCTAGGGCTTTAGATAGACCTATTAAGGCCGTAGTACTAGATGATGGGCTTAGGAGAGAAGGAGAACCTAGAGCAGCAGTTCGAATGCTGAGGAGACTTGGATTGAACGCAGTCCTAGTGGATGTGAGTGAAGAAATTCTAAAAGCATTAAGGGGAATAACTGATCCTGAGGAGAAGAGAATATCATTCAGAGAGGCATTTTACACAATTCTCGGAAGACTAGTCAAGAAGGAGGGAGCTGAGTTCTTAGTACAAGGTACCATAGCAGCTGATGTAGTCGAAACAGTAAAGGGTATTAAGACTCAACACAATGTACTAGTTCAGATAGGTATAGATACCACTAAGTATGGCTTCAAAGTCCTAGAACCACTGAGAGGTCTTTACAAGTGGCAGGTTAGGGAAGTCGCTAGAGAGCTAGGAATACCGGAGGAAATAGTCAATAGAATGCCATTCCCCGGTCCAGGGTTAGCTATAAGGATCTTAGGAGAGGTAACTAAGGAGAGACTTAGCATCCTGAGAAAAGCCACGAAGATAGTCGAAGAAGAGACCAAGAATATAAAGGCATTTCAAAAATTTGCAGTACTATTGAGCGATAGAGCTACAGGAGTTATAGGGTACAAACGTATTTATGGAAATATAATAGTAGTAAGGATTGTTGATTCAAAAGATGCACTAACCGCTAGAGCATTAGAAGTACCTTTTCAAGTGTTAAAGAGGATAGCATATAGGATAACTCAGGAGATCCCACAGGTGAGCAGAGTTTTATACGATATCACAGATAAACCTCCAGCAACTATAGAATACGAGTAATAATTATTTTTCTCTTTATAAGTTCCTATAAAGTTTCTACTTTGTTTTAGTAATGGCTCATACATATCCTTAAAATGGCTATTAGTAGTAATATTTAGGTATAATTATGGAAATGGACGGTAGGGATGAATATATTACGATTACTAAAAAAGGCATCGATATCTTGAGTTATGAGGCTATAGTGGTAAACTCGAATATTCTTAAAGCCCTATCAAAAGAGAAGATTATAGTACCAAAGTACTGCAGACGGGATGTTAAACATCATGTTACAATTAAATCAAGGATATACGTATAATAGTACGAGGACTTCAATAAGAACAGAGGATATTATAAATCTAACAGAGCTAGAAAGTTCATCATCAAGATATGAAATGTATCGACTGTTAATTTACCCTCTCTCATCACACCACATGCAAGTCATAGAGTGAATGGTGGTACTAAGAAGACTCTAGGATAGTTCACAGACTATCAGGGCGCCAGCCCATCGCACTAAGGAGCAGGAAGACTTAAATCTAGAAAACTTTAAGCTATGAAGAATTAATAGAGTAAAGCTCATTGCATCGAACTGGTAAAGTAAATGTATAACTAAAAATATTTCAATATTCTCATACTTATATAATTGATGAGTCGAACAGTTAGGTTTAGTGTATCCATTCCCAATAATCTATTAAGAGAGTTCGATAGGTTAGCTAGTAAACTGGCGCTAGATAGATCGAAAGCTATTAGGATGGCTATGAGAAATATGCTAGCAGAGTATAAGTGGATTGAGAGAATGGCAGAGCGAGTAGCGGGCGTACTAGTACTACAATATGCTTTCGAGGAGTTCAGGGGTAAAGCACCAGTCCTTAAACTACAGCATCAATATCACGATATCATAATCTCTACTATGCACATCCACTTAGATGAAGAGAATTGTATGGAAGCATTAGCCTTGAGGGGAGATACTAGAAGGGTGAAGGAATTCATAGATAAGGTTCACTCACTAAAGGGATTAAAACAGATGAGGCTCACGCTTATTGAATTGGAATGAAAGTGGATAAAGATACACTATCTGCTCGTTTAGCTAGTACGGGAGAGGCCATATAGACTTTAGGAATATAGCTATAGACACTGATATTGCTATAGCTACAGAGAGTCCCATAGCAAAGCCTCCGAGCATCATGTAACCATACTTCATCAAATCTATTCTACCTTTGCTCGCACGGTACACAATCTTTCTGAGTGTAGCACCTATGAACATGGCTAATGGTGTGGGGAGCGGTTGGATACCAGTCATGATACCTATAGTTGATATGGGAATATGAAGTATATTTGCTACAGATGACATACCTAGTACTATAATGAATGAGTATATAATGAGCATAGGGTTTAAAGAGTATATCTGCCTAGTACACCAAAGTACACTTCGAGCGGCGTTCAGAGGCCAGAATATCTGTGCATAGGGGAACATAGGAGACGGTATATAGCTCATCTTCCATATAAACTCAGAGAATATAAAGTTTAAGAGCATGGCTACAGGTGCAGCTACTAAATATACAGCTTTTATATAGCTCCTAAAGGTACATCTAACGCCGCTACATATGTAAAAAGTTCTAGCCCATCCGAAGCCTGTAGGTACACCTAGTGGAGCAAACCATGGCCATATGCCGAGTTTGCTATGTACTGGTATATTATAAGCCATCATAGTCGCTATGAGAATATTGCTAGTGAACTCTGGAGGAGCGGGTATGGAAAGACCCGTCTCGGCATACGCTCTTATCGATATTAAACCATATAGAGCAGGCCATACTACTATTAGGAAAAGTAATGGAAGCATAGGGAACCCCGGAATTAATATCAGCTCTAGTAGTAAGAACCACACTAACGTACCTATCAAATATATCCCCAGTATGCTCTTAAAAGATAACCCCCCAGCAAGCTTTAAAGCTGAGGAGGGCTTATATAGACTCTTAAAAGTCATGTAGAGACTTTTCCTCCTTGCGATGATCTGTTCCACGAACACAGCAAAGCCAGCACCTATCGAAACAGCAATCCAGATGTACAGATTGCTCCAGTAGAGTATGTCGGGGAGTTTCATACCCTTAGGAAACTCAACCCACTTCGGAATTAGGTAAGGAAAATGCCATACCACCATCGGATTACCTATTAGGGATACGAAGAGGGAAGTAGCGAACATACATACGATCAAGTGATACCATGGCAGTACTATACCTAGAAGATAATTTAGAGGATTAGTATCTAGACCCACCATAGCCCCGGGGAGTACATCCTGGAAAGCGTCACTCATATCTAACCATGGGATCGGTATTATCTCTATACGCAATCCTATAAGCGATTGAGAGAGTATGGGTGTTCCATAGGCTATCATCGAATATACGAACCCTATTAATGCGAAGAGTACAAAGATTCTCATTCTCTCGGGTTCTCTGCTCTCAAGCACACTAAGAATTTCAACATTAACTCTAGCCATAGGCCAGGGAAGTTTCTCTACTTCAGTGTATAAATAGTAGTAGAAGAATCCCAGCGATATCCCCATTACTAGGCTAAGAATCCAGAATATCATGGAGAATAATATTACTGGACCCCATTCTGGGTGAAGAAATGTCCTTATCACCTGTGCTCTTATAAGCTCGTTCTTAGGAACCCACCAATATGGAAGTAGTTCTGAGATTCCATAGGCATGTACTATAGGGCTGTTAGAGAACCATACTCTATAGAATGCAGACGGAAAGTCTAACCCTACTCCCGCGTATGCAGCAGTACCTACAGCTGCGAACATTACGAGTAGCTCCTGTTTACTCAGAGGGGCTCCGTACATTAAGGCTAGCCAATAGAAGAGTATGACTACTGCCCAAGAGAGAGATACAGGTGGAGGGCCTATCATCAGTTCAGCCCATATCAGTGTTGGTAATAGTACTACTGCACTGTATATAGTGGCGAGTACTACTCTCCAAGTCAGTCCACTTTTCCATTCTCTAGCTTCTCCGCTCATCTTACATTCCCTCTTTGAATATCTTCTCCCCTCTTTCTAGGTGTTTCTTCTTATCAATGCTTCTAAGGCTCTTCCATAGGAGCATCTGTTTTCTCACTTCGTCTACGAATTTCTTATGACTTGATATCCATAGATATCTCTTTCCGGATAATAGTTTGGAATACATACCGAAGTTAACCCTCTTAGTAACTTCATCAGGTAGTGCCAGTATTTCTACGTCTTCTACTATAGCGGCATCATATGGTGGTAGGCGAGTTCTGAGGATAATCCCATATACTTTACGACCTTCTCTAATCCCTGTAAAGGGTTTTGGAGGAGCCTCGGGTCTGAACTTCTCCTCTAGAGCTATGCCCTCGAAGTATTCCATGATATAGGATAGTAGACCTTTAGCATAAGTAAGGCTCGATGTGGTTACGGGAAGCGGTATATACCATTCGTTACCTCTGGGCTTAGTTGTTATCCTCCACTTCCTCTCAAGAGATGGTGTTACATATGTAGATGCCTTGACTGCAGGGTATAGGCCTGCTATTGTTACTGCTAGCATGCATATTAATAGGGATATTGCTGGATAGGGTGAGGAGAAATCTATAGGATACCCCATAGGACTAGTGAGAGAGATGAAGTAGCCTATAGCCATGGAGACGAGATAACCCAGAGTAGCACCTAGTACTGCATAAACTGTCCCCTCGGTTAGTATCATTGATGCCACGTGCATTGGTGAGAGACCTAGACTACTATAGATATTAATCTCTCTACTCCTCTCATATATCGAGGCTACCATGACATTTATGAGTATAAGTACCATTAGTGAGAGGGGAACTATAAGCTGGTGTAGTCCTTTGAGTTCATAGCCCCGCAACCAACGCAGGAAGAGAGTTTTACTTCCATCAGATGCGTATGTTGAAAGGTATACGAGGTGTTCTGATATATCTCGTGATGCTTGATCCAGGACTTTAGTATCCGCAATCTCCACAGCTACAGAGGTTGTTATCCCTCCTATTCTTATCGCTAATTCGTACGGTAGTATTACTACTCTATCCTTTGTCTTCTCGGGGGATCCTGGAGGAGCAAAGGGATCTGGAGGGGTGATCAGATCACCATCTATATCCATCAAGAGCTTAGGAATGTATTCATGAGGAATTATCTCTACTACTGTTAATCTTATACCCGCTACGTAAATAGTATCCCCTATTTCTACCCCCAACTCATTGGCTAGGTCATCTGTTATAATCACACAGAGACTCATTCCTCTCCATAGTCTCTGAGTAGTCTCCTCCTTTAGGTACTCTCTCAGTAGGGGTTCTTTATTACTCACACCTATTACCGCCTTAGCGAAAGAAAGCATTCCCTCTTCCGACATAGCATACATTCCCCCTCCTGGTATAGGTGATCTCACCCACGCTCTAGGGGCTAGTGTACCCTTGTCTACGAAGTAACCCTTTAGATATTCTAGGAGCGATGGAGATAGTTCTCCTACTTCTGTTTTTACAAGCATACCTTTATATGGAGGTTTGATAGGTTTAGGCACCATGATCATATAGTCACCAAAGGTCCACGCTGTAAAGAGTACAAGTGAGACTACCATACAGACTATAGATATTAACGTGAGTATAGTTCTCAGCTTACGCTTCTTCAAGTTTCCTATACCTACTGATAGAGCAGCTGAGAGTATTGATAGTCTAGAGACATCAATGAAATGCATACCTATGACTTTCTTCCTTATCTCCTTAGCTACTGTAAAGACGCCGACTATTATGAATCCAAGAGCTGGAAGGCTTAGTATAAATGAGACTATACTTAAGGATGCCATTATACTGTTCCAAGCGACTCTAAGGCCAGGGTGTAGAATATATGTTATTAGTATGAGCACAGCCAGTATTGATATAATAGATATGATCCTCTTGATTTCTCTTTTCTCCAGTACTAGCCTCTCTATCACTAAGGCTGTAGGTATGAGTAGTACCATTATTAGTACATTCGTGTACACAATATTGGAATATACCTCTTTAGCTATGAGATAGGCTTTTCTAGCTAAGTACCACGATCTGTATATTAGTGTATACGCTTCTGTATGCATTCCCTTATCCATCATTTCAAGACATTGCTCGTATAGCCTCTTAGCCTCTTCATAGTAGCGTACAGCAATACCTATAGAGCCTGAGAGAGCAGGCTCTTTTCTGAGAGATTCCAATCTCTCCCCAGCTAGTTTTAGCATCTCTTCAGCGTATCTAAGCGCAGTCATACTGATATCAAGGTATTCACCAACATCAACACTCACTCCTCTTACTATGGCTAAGGGAGTTGCCTCTCTAATACTCATAAGGACTATGTCCACTGGGGTATTCGGTGGTACAAATATAAGGGCGTCATAACCTACTGCGGGGTCTCCTATACCCAAGCGAATAATCTGCTCTACAAGTAGTGGGCTAGGAGGTGTCGATATGAAATACCCATACTTTATAAGCTCGGCATAACTTCTCGAATCGTATAATTTCATCGCGTAAGGCTCAAGTGCCTCTACGAGCGGTGTCGTAAGCGTAGTAGGATCTATCATATCGTGGAGTACTATAGTTCCACACTTGAAGAGCACTATGTTTACAGGTTTCTCTCCCGAGCACTCGCTATCTGAACTTAACGAGAATACTGGTCCGTAGGGCCATAATCTAGTTCCGTAGGTTCCATAGTCTGGCGCCCATTTTATGTTTCCCGTCTCATTGTTTATTACAAATGCGAGTACCCGATATGGATGTTCTCCTATACCCCAACCAGAGGGCTTTAGACCAGGTATTATGAAATCTCCTGTAGAGTTTGCCTTGACTACGAAGTGGTGTCTGTATCCAAATCGTGCTGTACTTAATCTCAAGTATACTATTATGAAATCTTCCCTGTCAAGTACTAGATCCCACCTATTATCATACCATTGTTTCGAGTAGTTGTAGTAGCGTACTTTTCCTCTCAGAAGAGCTAAACCCAGTGGTGCTGTCCTCCTATGGTCGTGCATTATGTCACCTAGCATATCTTCTGCCTCTTCATCTTTCGATAATATGCCCATAATCATTGATGCCAGCTCTACCTGAGGTCTAAGCATTTCTGGATTTACCATATCTAACTTCTGTATGGGTATTTCCCAGAATACTCTAGCAGAATGCGCTGTAAAGAAGGTAACTGCTGAGATCCCTGTATTTATAAATATCTCGCTTATATGGTTCACTTGCGATGGAAGTCCATGTCTTTCGAAGGTCTCTAATTCAAAGTATACCTTGTACTCTCTCCCTGCAATGATGTATATATACTCCCAGTACTCTCTTTGTCCTAGTCTAACTCTTCTATGTCTCTCCTCTCCACCAATCCTATGTTTTATATACTTTTCAAATGGTTCTATTCTTCCAGGAGCACGACCTGCAGTCCAATCTATTCCTCCAAGGAAGGTTCCGGTGGTCACTAGAGCTATAGCCGGAGAATCCGATGAGAAATCTAATGAGAGTACTAACCTTATCTGGTCTCCCATTATACCTATTGGTCCTCTACTACCATTAGCGTATTTAGGCTGGTTCCAGTGCTCGAAGAATATTTCATTCGCAAAGTACCTGACACCAGCCATTCCTAAGGGCTGTCCTGAGAAAAATCCTATTAGTACGTGCCAGTATGGTTTGAGTTCCTTGAGAATTCTAGCAATCTCTAAGAGTGCTGCTGGACTACAAGATTCATCAACTCCTCTAGTCAAAGCGGGAACTATTCCATAGGCATCGAGATGAGCGGCAAGTAGGATAGTATAGTTGGACTTAGCCCCTACAGAGCCGGGGATGAAAGCGAATACATTCTTTACCTCCACCTCACGCCAATACATATTAACATTTAGTCGAGCTCTGACCTCTCCCTTTACGCGTGAGAGTAGGGATAGTAGATATTTAGCATCCTCCTTCTTTATGTATACTCTTGGAAACTTTATTGGTACTTCAAGTGACTTATAATCCCCTTCTCCTCTTAGTGTCAGGTCAGGCTCTATGAATACTACAGCCTTAGCACCTAGGTTCATAGCATACATCCAGTTTGATTTACTGTTATAGTCCATTAGGACAATATTATTTCTTACATCTATACCTCTGAAATCCTTTACCTCACCCTTACCCACGTAGACCAACTTCCCCTCTATTCCTCCTGGAGTCCTACAGGTCTGTATAAGGTTGGGTAGTAGTGCATAGACTCTAAAAGTCCTTCTTTCAGGATATGTAATAGTGAGTGTCGAGTTTATGTCGTAAGGAACTAATGCCTTATAGCTCCAGATCCAGGTGTTCAATCCTAGTTCTTTGGATAAATATTTATATACATATTTTACATTCCATTCATATCCTTCATAACCTGTGAATCTACTTCCATGGGTAGAAAGTTCTCTTACATGTTCCATTATATTATTCATACTTATCATGTTTAGTATTTTTTTAGCAAGTCGTGCCTTATCTATTGGACTCGAAGACGGTTTAGCATTCGTTAAGGATGTACTTGATATCACGATGGGTGTTATTAATATGATAAGTAGAACTAAGCATAGATGTCTGGACATCATATCACCAGTATCAATAGCTATTTAGGAAAAAAAATATTTCGTATTACGCAGGTCAGATAGGTATCCATCTCTTACCTAGCCACATCCAAAGGAAGATTGGATAGCCCCAATGGTACATTATGAAGGATCCAAAGAATAGCCCTACGAAGAATGGGACAGCATACTCCGAGTATATCCTCACCCCGAATACTTTAAGTACTATGAGCTTAATTATGAAGGCTATTGTATAGCTGATGTATCCGTAGAAGTTTAGTAGCGATAGTAGAGGGATAGCTATTGGATTTATTATGAACCATGCAAAGGT
>CAZFTG010000019.1:23673-27564 GCA_964522205.1 uncultured Thermoproteales archaeon | reverse complement strand
GCCAAAAGAGAGATTAATTAATGGTCTGAAGTATACTGTATTGGTACTGCTAATGACATCAGTAGAAACTACAGGGTGCGAGTAAGCTGTAGTGCTAGAGAAAGTAACATTTAGGGGGACTGTAATCAAAAGATAATTGAAAGGAGATAATATGATTGATACTGAAGATAGAAAAGGAAATTGTAAAAAGCAATCAAAAGATAATCGAAAAGTGGAAATTACTACACTATTATAAGAATGGTATATATGGTAATGGTCCATGATCCTAGGCCTCTCAGTGAGGTATTTCTCTAGGATTAGAGTTACGGTTGAGTTCACATTAAAGCCAGTTAATAAATACTGTTACAGCTAAATAAAGAAATGATACGAGGTACGTAAAGGCTAAAATCACTGAGAGTACTAGAGACAAAGTTTATCTAATATTTAAAAATTTAAAAGTCTTAAGAATAATTGAGTGACGAGGCTGTAGGTTTAAGTCTTTCTAGTTTAACTTACACCTCTAGCGATTTAAATAAACGTCTTTGATCAGAAATAGTTGGAAGTGCTATACAGAGTTAGCCTATAGTACTTTACAATGTACTATTATTGATCTCTTGGGATCTTAAACTTTAGGAAGAGTAGAGAATAAGCATGGTTAATTAATATACAATGGAATATCATTTCTCGAATAGCGAAACTGGGTAGGCTAGGATATTAGCGTATAATCGGATCTTAAGTAGTACTTTTAAACTGCTACAGGTTTTTGTTAAGTAAGGTTTATTACATTCTTTATAGGGAAAGATATGTTAGTTTAGGGGGAGACTTATGTCTCTAAGGTCAATTTTAGAACTTCTAGCTAACGGACGTATTTCCGTAGATGAAGCTGAATCTAGGATTAAGCTTTTCGTCCTAAAGAGAATCAGTGAGAAGATCCAACTAGACATAGGCAGAGAGCACAGGATCGGCATCCCCGAGATCATACTAGCTGAATACAAGGATTGCGAGGAGCTTAAGAGCGCTGTTCTAGAGATGGTGGAGGAGAGGGGCAGGGCTATAGTGACTAGGCTTAAGAAAAATCAAAGATCCGTAATCGAGAATTTTAAGGATAGCTACAACGTACACATAAGTTCAACAGGTAGGATAGCTGTTATCAAGAAAAGAGATTTTAAGGTCAAGTTTCTAGGAGGAAGAATCGGTATAGTTACAGCTGGAACCGCAGATGTCCCTCTTGCGGAGGAAGTTAAGGTTATTGTTGAGGAATTCGGCTGTAAAGCCTTCACTATCTACGATGCGGGCATAGCTGGATTGCATAGAACTGTTGAGGCTTTGAAATTTCTCCACGAAAACGACGTAGACGTTATAGTTGTTATAGCTGGAATGGAAGGAGCACTACCCTCTGTTATCAAAGCTCTAACAGATCTTCCTGTTATAGGGCTTCCAGCTTCTAAAGGTTATGGACTCGGCGGTGAAGGACAGGCAGCTCTTCTCTCTATGCTACAGTCGTGTACGCCAGGGCTTGTCGTCGTCAATATCGATAACAGCTTAGGTGCGGCTGTTGCAGCAGTTTCGATAGCTTTAAGAGTTGCTAGGTTTAGAAAGAAGGGGGATTCAGATTAAAACAATAGTTATCGATCCTAGGATAGCTGGGATATCCGGAGATATGATGGTGGCGGCTCTCTTAGATTTAGGAGGTTCCGTTGATAGAGTTTACGAAGTAGCTGAATCTATTGAGGAAATAGTCGATTACTGTGATAAGCTCAGCGTGGAGGTAAGCTATGTGAGAAAGGGAGGGATTAGGGCTAGAGACGTCTATCTGCATATAAAAGAGCACGTCCATGAGATCTCCGCCATTAAAGTTAAGAATTATGCCCTTAAAGTGGGTGAGAAGATTGGACTTTCAGAGAATGAACTATCCTTTATAGCTAGGGTCTTTGATGAACTTATAATGGCGGAATCTAAAGTTCACGGAATCCCTCCTAATAGCGCGCACTTTCACGAAATAGCCTCATCTGATACTGTCTTTGACGTAGTCGCTTCAGCTGCTATCTTGGGAGAACTGGGTTATTTAAGTGAAAATGCAGAAGTATACTCGACACCTCCAGCTCTGGGAGGAGGATTTATTGAAATTGAACACGGTTTACTGCCAGTGCCTGCACCAGCTACCTTAGAGATCCTTAAAAAGTATAGTTTTAAAACTTCGAATACTCCGATTGAAGTTGAGTTAACTACTCCTACAGGTGCAGCTCTGCTCGTTTCACTAACCAGCTCGGTCATCGATTTTTACCCTTCAATGGAGTTAAAAAAAGTCGGCTACGGAGCCGGTAAAAAGGATTTGGATAGGATTCCTAATGTACTCCGCATAGTTGAAGGAGAATCTCTTAAAGCTACTAGGGATAAGATAATTGTGCTAGAGACCAATCTAGACGACGTGACTGGCGAAGTTATAGGCTATTTAGTTCAAAAGCTGATTAATAAAGGAGCTTTAGATGTATCCGTAATACCAGCTCTGGGTAAGAAGAATAGGCCTATGCATATAGTCAAGATTCTAACTGATCCCATTAGATATGTCGAACTTTTGGAAATGCTTGTGGATGAAACGGGGACTTTAGGCATTAGGGTTTATGAGATACCTCGAGTAATCGCTGAGAGAGTGAAGAAAGCAGTTAAGGTTAGAGTTAGGAATAAGGAGTATACGGTTAGGGTTAAGGTATCAAGATTGAAGAGCGGGAAGTTGGTGAACTTAAAGCCTGAATACGAGGATATCAGGAGGATAGCTGAGGATACGGGCTTACCCTTACGGAGGGTTTCTGAAGAGGTTAATAGGCAGATTAAGGGTTTAACGCATGATAGTTGAAGTACTCGAAAGGCTAGAGAAAGAGTACAATCACTACAGGAGTGTACTAGTAGCCTTTTCGGGTGGCACAGATAGCACCTTACTACTAGCTCTTTTTAAAAAACTAGGAAAGATTGTAGCCGCTGCTACTGTCGTACTTCCCTATCTCCCCTCTAGACACGTTGAGAACGCGAAGAAATTAGCCAAATTGATAGGTGTACCTCACTACCTCCTAGACGGAACTGAGATAATGGAAGTTGAGAATTTCAAGCTTAACCCGGCAAGTAGGTGTTACATGTGTAAAAAGTATATCTATAAGGTTCTAAAGGACTTGGCAAAGAGAGAGGGAATGGACGTCATTGTCGATGGGACAAACTTTGACGATTTAAGAGAAGAGAGGCCCGGCCTTAAAGCGTTAAGAGAAGAGAGCATCAGAACGCCTCTGGCCGATTTAGAGCTAGGTAAGGATAAAGTTCGGATGTTAGCTAGACAGTTGAATTTGCCGAATTGGAACGCTCCCCCCACAACATGCCTACTGACTAGACTTCCATTCGGCGTAAAAATAACTCCGGAGAGGCTTTTAAGAATAGAGAAGGCTGAAGAGTTTATAATGAAGATTTTAAGAAATGATAGAGCCGCTGTAAGAGTTAGAGATTATATGGACATTGCATTGATAGAGGTCTCTGAGAACTACTTAAGAGAAATTTTCGCTGAAAAAGATAGAATTATAAGAGAATTAAAAAATATAAGTTTCAGAAAAGTAGCCTTAGATCTAGAGGGTTATCGTAGATTTAGGGTTTAAAAATGTAACAGTTTTCAGCTTTTACCAGCAATTTTACGACCTCCATCCAGAGAAAACTGCTTATATTACTATTATATCTAATCCTCTCGGAGAATACTCGCTTCTGGTTTAGAATTCCCTTACACACTATAATCTAGCATACAATAGTCTATCTTCTATCCCTAAATAATACCTTATAGCATCCTTTCCTTTAAATTGTATAAACTGTAATACATAGAATAACTTATATAACCTGAGAATTGGGATTTAAATTTAATTGATTCTTCCTTAAATCTAT
>CAZFTG010000019.1:13025-23663 GCA_964522205.1 uncultured Thermoproteales archaeon | reverse complement strand
TATAAACAAAGAACTTTTTATGAGTGAAATTTAAACAAAAAAGTTTAAAAGTAGTTAAAAAAGGTAATATAAGTTTGGAATTGATTCTTTCAGCCTTTAAAAACTATTCTATAATAATTTATGAAGATTAATTATAATAAAGTATTACTACAAACCACGAAGAGTAATACAAAAAATTTAAATTTGTTACTGATATAGTACAATAGCACAAAAATAGAGGTGTCTTGTTTGAGTGAAGTAGATCGGGAAAAATTGCTTTTAGCAACTCATCTTGCTGTGACCTTCAAACCCGATTTAATGACCAACGATAAATTAGAAGCCGCAACTAAAGGTCATGGAACCCTTGTAATACCCGTTATCTGTGCTGCAAACTCGATAGCCGAGGACATACTCAGAGGCTTAGACATAAGCCTCGTAGACGCCTCTGCTCCCACTATACCGCTAGACATTATAGTTAAAAATGCCATTGAAGCTGCGAAAGAAGCTGGAGCTTCTCCAGAAAATGCAGCTCTAATCGTAGCAGCGCTAGCTTACTTCTCAGGAGCTGCCGCTAGAGCTGGAGTCCCCATGGCCAACAGAAAGCTTGGCGCCTTAGCGAGAATACATGCTGGAGCTTGTAGAACGAGCGTCATCTCAATAGTTACAAACAAGTTTACACATAGGGTACCAGCCTTCCCTGCTTATAAAGCCGTTTATGAAGCGCTACTAGAGAAGAAGCTCACTAGAGTTGATGGTGCCAAACTACCGCCTTTTATAGCTGGTGGGGCTATTTACGGGCATAGTGCACTCGGAGAGGATATAAATGTTCCCGAGCTGGCTAAAAATGCAGCTAAAGTTGCAACCGAGGCTATGATGAGGGCCATGGAGGGCGCTGGTATAACTGCATATCCCTTATGGCCTGCTCTGATAGGAGCCGCTGTCACAATGGAGATTGTACACCCCGACTCATTCTTAGGGGAAGAGTATGGTCCCTTCGGCACGGTGGACTCAGCTTATGCCGCTGGTCTAGGAGCTGTAGAAGCTGCTAAACTGCCATCTAAGATCCACCTAAGAGGTACTGGAGAGGAGTTCGACACTGCTAAAGTTATCGGAGATTTCGGGCTTATTTTGAAGGATATAGGAGGTCCCTCAGTTATAGGCTCTATGGCTTTAAATGAAATATTCGCTGGCTTCCAGGAGGCAGCTATCATAGGAGCTGGATTCTCGGGTGGACCTGTTAATCCTCCTCTAGGACATCTATGTGGAGATGTTGTTCCCACTATAAGGCTTTTGATGAAGTTTAAGGGAGATGTCTACGCAGCAGCAGAGGAAGTAAAGAAGTACAAGTTGAATTCATTCATAGACCCAGAGATGGCTATATGCGCTCTAAACACTATAGCTAGGAAAGCTGAGGAGGTCAGACGAGGACCTGTTACGAGGACTTGGTTATTAGCTAGCGAGACTATACGCGACAGGGCAATCTATAGAAGAGCTGTTAAGGTATATGAAATGCTTGAAGCTGGCAAGAGCCTAGAAGAGGCAGCTAAGGCTTTAGACGATGAGAGAAGGGCCTATGTTGAGAAGAGGGGTTCAGCCATACTGAGTGCGTTCACTGGCAAGAAGATAGAGTTGACATTCACCGAGTTGAGGCCGCAGGCTAGGAGGACGGATAAATTCACTAAGAAGTACTGGGGTTTCGACTCCTACATATCTTACGATGTTACAATTGATGGTAAGAAGTATCATATTGAGAACTTGTCGGCTAAAGCCGTGCCCGAGTTCGTCTTAGAAGGTAAAGGTGCTGAGGATCCAAACTATGGGTTAGCCTTGTTTGCTGGTGCTGTGATAGCTCAAGAGCTCCAGTATATAGGCCATACTATAATAAACATAACTATCCCGGCCGCAGTCGGTGCGGTTATGGGTATGGATCCAAAGGAAGCAGCTAAATTAGCTGAGAGAGGAGCATATCTGACCCGTGCAATTCCTGGAGGCAGGGCTAATGCACAAGAGGTAGCTAGGATCGCCAAGGAGATATATAGTATGTTAACCACCGAAAAACACGAAATACTTCCCTAAACTCCACTTTTATTTTTTTTAAATGAATTTATTTTCTTCTTGTGAGTATATAAGTCATAGACAAGATCTCATAAGAACTTAGGATAGGTAGATATTCTCCTGTCCTCACGACTTTATTCTGAAACCATAATTTTTAAGACTATCTTTTTCATTCATAAATTCTACTGGGGAAGTATCCTTCTTCTATCGCTCTAGTACAGAACTAAATCCTTCTCCATCAAGCCCTACTCATGGCTAGTCTATTATCCACTAGTCATGGTCTCACTAGACCATCCTTTCCATGGCTCGAAGTTGAAAAGATTACTGAATTTATACCCTATTATCAAGAGAGAGTAGATCAACTCCATAAGAAGAATAAATTCATTCTTTAAATAGATGTAATAGCGGTTTGGTGTAGCCATCCACGTGGTAGTGAGACAGGCTGGGATGGAGTTGAGGCTCTAACTCCTAAACCTGTAGGAGATATAACATTAGAGGAAATAAAAAGAGCACTAGGTGATGAGATGGTAATGATAGATGGTATTCCCTATATTTACTTTATAAGATCTATGGTAAGCTTAGATGAGTTTAGTAGATTTGTAGAGAGGATAATAAAACTATTTGATGATAGGCTTATACTAGGTATATCCGATGAGCTTCCTCCTGGAGGGGATGTGAGTATGGTTCGATTAGTGGCTGAGATAATTGATAGAACGAAGGTACTATCTTAAATAGTGAAGACTAATTTATTGAAGAGAATATCTATAGAGTGGGTCATATGGTCAAAGCAGTCCTAGTAGTAGGAAGTAAGAAGTCTGGAAAGACTACAGTCATTGAACACGTAGCTAAAGCCCTTAAGAGGAGAGGACTTAAGGTGGGGGCGATAAAACATGTGTATCATGGTAAAATAGATGTGGAAGATAAGGATACGTACAGGCATGGTCTCTATGCGGACATTGTGGGTGCTATATCACCTCATGAGTATGCGGTCTTCTTTAAGCATCCGGGATCCCTACAGGATTTAGTTAGTATAATGAATGTAGATGTACTACTAATAGAGGGATTTAAAACTCTTGGAATAGCTCCTAGGATAGTATGTGGGAAGACTGAGGAGGAAATTCGGGATTTTCTAAACGGGCTTGAGATCTGTATAAGCGGAGTAATCTCAAACACTGCTGAGGGCGCCTACTTCCATGTGCCCCTTTTGAACCCCTTTAAAGATGCTGAACGAATAGCCGATCTAGTACTTAAGCACGGTTTTCTACTACCAGGACTTAACTGTGGTGCTTGTGGTCTAAGTAGTTGTTATGAGATGGCTAGGCTAATTCTTAATGGTAAGAGATCTCTCAAGGAGTGTGTAGCATATCAGGGAAGAGTTAAGGTGTATATAGAGGGAGTACAGATACCCTTAAATCCCTTCGTCTCCAGACTTGTGGGTGCGGTCATAAGGAGTATTGTAGAGCAGTTGAAAGGAACTAGAAGAGGGAAAATAGTAGTAGAGGTTAACTCAGATTAAGGATTCACTTACAACTATTAAGATATAACTTAAAAGATCGCTAAACGAGTTCTCCCTATTAGAAGAGAGTTTGAAGAATACATTGGCATAGAGCTTAATAGTCTAATAGCCTACGGATGTAGGGATGGGAACGTGTTCGGGCTTTTAGTTACTACAATGCCTGAAGTACCTGGCTATAGGGTTAAGAAGATATTGGGATTAGTATATGGAATGACTATAAGGACTAGAGGTTTAGGCGGTCAGATAGTTGCTTCCCTAGAATCCTTAGTGGGTGGCGAGATTGTTGCCTATATGGAGGAGGTTAAGAAGGCAAGAGTCGAGTGCATTAAACGTATGGTGGAGGCAGCTAAGAAGATGGGAGCAAACGCAGTAATTAAAGTGGACTTTGAGACTAGTGACATGATGGGAGGTACTGCAACACTCTTCGCAGCATATGGTACTGCTGTAGTCCTAGAGAAGGTAGGAGATGTAGAGATAGATCTTAAAGATGATCTTCTAGTCTCTGAAATCTCTGAAGAGATAGCAATAGAGAGGAGAGAGATTACGGTAGAGGATATGCACTCGGAACTGGTAAAGAGGTACATAAGCATATATGGTGCTGTGCGAGGGGAGAAAAAGCTTGAGGAGGATATACATAGGCTAATGAAGGAGGAAGGTATAAGTAGGGAGGACGCTATAAAGAGGCTTTACTCAGGATAACTAGAAGAGCAATAGAATCACTATCTAATTGTTCTCTAACTTTTCACTCGTGATTATAAACGCATATTAAAGAGATCAATATTAGAACATCGGTGATCAGATGAGCACTGAAGCTAAAGAGAGGTCTGAAGATGTAGAAGAGTTGAGGGGAGTACTATCAGCTGTTGCAGATTTCGTAAGAGAAATAAGAGAACCCTTAAAAGAACTACTCGATACCCTGCTCTCTATGGTTAAAGGTTCTACTCTAGGCGAGGATGTAGGTACCTTTTATAATAAGCTCATAGAGCAAGGTGTTCCACAGGATCTAGCTACTGAACTGACGAGAAAGTACATGGAATCAAGAGTATCCATATTGAATGTAGGCAATCTCCTTAAAAGTGCACTGGAAAGAAGAGGAGTAAAGGTGAAAGTAAAAAGAGAGGGACTACAAGAAGAGGAAGAGTAGTAAAGTATACAAGGCTTAGGTGCCTAAGTTAATGCCTACATTGGAGGATAGGCTAGAGAGACTTGAAGAACTAATAAAATTAGTGATCGAGAGACTAGAAAATATAGAGAATTTTTTAGTAAAGATAGACAAGAAGTATATCGAGACCTATAGAATAGCTTCTTCATTAGTATTTACTTTTTCTATACCTGTCTCCAGAGCTATAGAGGTAGCCCTAAAAATACTTGAGATCACTAGACCATTTAAACCTCTAGATGAGATTTCAATGAGCATCATACAGTCTCTCTCCGTAAAGGATAGAATGAATATATCGGAGCTTACGAGATCAGTTAGGAGGATTAGAGGAACGGCCTCTAGAAGGATCATTATAAATAGAATAAAAAAGCTAGAGAGAATGGGATTAGTTAAAGTAGTAAGGAAAAAGAGTAGGACATGGGTGGAGTTAAATGTCTAAATTACGTGCTCTTATAGCTCTCTTAGTCCTACTCTACTACTTACTGGTACTGGGGTTGTCTTTACTGTACATGGCACTCAAGCTCATGATATTAAAGAGAATATGGATTTACAAATTCAGAAGAGTACTCAAGAAGTATGCTGTTGCTGATGAATTAATAGATGAGTTAGTACTAAAATACAAGAATGTACTTAGGGTAACATTTGTGTTCTCAAATCTCTGGGCAACTATCAGACAAGTTTCCAAGTCTATATGAAGCCCATAATTAAATATATCTCTTTAATCTTTAACGTAAGAACTTATGATTTTCTCATTTATTCTTTATTTACCGGGTATTCATATAAATCCAGGTCTCAGTTTTCCTATCTCTCTAAAATTCTCATCTAGACGAACACAGCCTATTCTTATAGCTCTTACTGTAGTAGGATCTTCAAGTGGACTCACTACTATTAATTTCCCTCCTTTAAAGTCTATTTTTTCTAGTACTCCTATGTCCAGGTACTTTCCATAATCTCCTATTAATCCAACTACAAGTCCCTTCTCAAATCCAGTTTTATGAACTTTTATAGTGAAACCACTTTTACCTAGACTCGAGTATAGCTTTTCTACGGTATCCCTACTTGGCAATGCATCCTTGAAGAGTATGAACATATAGTCCATAGCCATTTCACAATATTCTACTTTAAGTCTTGCTATTGCTTCTATGTTCTCAATGATTTGTCGTGGCACTTCAGATCCCGAGCCCAAGTATGATCCCACTATCGTCACTCTACTAAGATCTAGAGCTAATCTCCTAATCCCACGTTTACTGAAATAATTGTAGAATGCACGTTCACGTAAGAGTTTTCTGTCACTACGATCTCTCTCCTTGACCCAGCGAGAGGCAGGCAGTCTTCTGACATTATGGCCTAGTGCCTCTAACTGTCTAGCTAGATGTTCCAATTCATGGAATTTTTGAAGAATTACCACTAGATCCGGTCTCAAAGCTTCAGTACTATACAACATTAGTGCCCTAGCTGGACCTCCGAACACCATTCCAGGAGTATCTACGAGGACTATATCGACTAGCATCAATCCCGTGGACACCATCTTCTCCATACCCACTACCATAGGAAGGAGGTGTCCAGCTGGACTAGTAGAGCCTATGAAGTATATTTCAAAAGGTTCTACTTGGTCCATAAAGATAACTGGTTTACGAAGGATGCCTAAGCCTATTGTCGTAGGTGGACCTATATCAGATTGCCCTACATCGGTATCAACTATAGCTACTTTAAGTCCTCTTGAGAAGAGTACGTTCGCTAGATATGTAGTGAAGAACGTCTTTCCAGTATCAATAGCCCCTAGAACAATTATTGATCTATAACCCTTCGTAATTATCTCATGGGCTATCTCACTCCATTCATTGGGAATAGTAGAAGTTTCGATATTCCTGAGAGTCCCACTACCGATAACCTCTACAGTAGCTTTCTCTAATGTCTCTAATAGTGTAGACTTAGCCAATGGAACTATTAATTCAGACTTAGGCTTAAAGATAGCTCCACTGAGAACAACATTACCAGATAGAATTCTAATTCTGAGTGGACCCTCGGCTATATAATAGCCCTTTATGTCTATTCTCCTAGCACTAGGACCTAGCTTCATACTCTTTTAATATAAAATAGTATAGAGTTATATTCGTTCATTTTCCTCATATCCCTGTAATTTCCAAGCCTTTAGAATCCTAAAGGTAAAATAGAACAAGTGAGATGAGCCCTTAAAGTAGAAATTATAATTAATTAGGTTAATTATACAGGATCCAGTACTAGTGAGTGGGACTATGTTAAGTGAAGAGGAAGCATTTGGACTGTTACATAGATATGTCAAAAATGATAAGCTTAGAAAGCACATGTTAGCAGTGGCTACTATAATGCGTAGGTTAGCGAGAAAATTGAAGGAGAATGATATGCTATGGTTTCTGACGGGTTTACTTCATGATCTGGACTACGAAATGGTGGAGAATTTTAAAGAGCATGGAATTAAGTCTGCAGAGATCCTTAAGAATGTACTTCCTGAAGAAGCACTAGAGGCTATTAGAGCTCACAATGAGATGACGGGCTATGAGTCTAAAACTAGACTTGCAATAGCGTTAAAGGCTGCTGATCAGGTCTCTGGATTGATAATAGCAACAGCTTTAGTAATGCCGCATAAGAAGCTAGAGGAGGTAAAATTATCATCTCTTAAGAAGAAGTTCAAACAGAAGGACTTCGCTAGGAGTGTGAAGAGGGATAAGATAAAGCTATGCGAGCAGCTTGGACTTAGCCTAGAGGAATTTCTAGAGCTAAGTTTAGAAGCTCTAAAGGAGATCCATGATAAACTAGGACTTTAACTAATGCAAATGAGAAATAATAATCCTATTAAACCCTGAATCTATTCTAGGACATATCAGTCTTTTTCTCATAGAATACTAATCTTATTCCTTCAACTCCAAATGATCTGAGTACGTATTCATCAGTCCAGTGAGCCTCATCGAAGAAAGTACCAGGATCTATACAAATGGGCTCTCCATTGATATGATGTAGAGGGCCAAGAGTATTTCTTAAAGTTCCGACAAGTCTAATCCTGATCTCGTTAGCCCCACTTTTCAATAAGTTCGTGATATCAATTTTATACGGTCTAAATGTAATAGTACCAGCCTCTAAGCCGTTCACATAGATTACTGCTAATGCAGCCCTCAGATCCTTAAGTTCTAAAAAGACCCTTCTATTCTCTTTCGGACTAAGTTCTACTACTTTCACTAGATCTATACTACCAGCGTAAAAGGGATACCCTCTTTTACAGAGATCTCCCAATCGAACTTCTTGTAGTTCTTTAGTTAATCTAGACTTACCCTCTGCTCTTACAACTACTGCGAAGTCGCCTAAAATGTACGTCTTCTCTAATTCGGTCTCTAGACCTACGGTACCCTTTAATTCTATAACATTAACCCCTCTATGCACGAGCTTACTTATATCTATCATATCGAAGTTCTTATCTAACCAGTACTCTCCTGTTGGTGAGACTCTTACTCCATTCACACTGATATCATAGGTATCTGCTCTTTCAACTACCAGAAGAGTCTTACCCCTGATCTCTTCATCGGATTCAAACTCAAATCTCAAAGTAAAACTCTCTCCTATTCCTGAGTCGACAATTTTCCTATGAGCTTTCCATACTGGAACTATGTCACTCCAGGGGCCTTCATTAATCCTATACCTACAATAGTCTAATACTAAAATATTCGGATCGAGTCTCTCTACTTTCCAAGGACCTAATAGCTCGATCTCAGAACACTTAACTAATCTCCCTATCTTACTCCTTCTATGAGCGTGAGTAGGATGGAACATGAGTAAAACGGAGCCTACTGGTTGGAGAGCTACCTTAACCCAAGTTCTACGTTCTCTTGTAGAATGATCTATTTCCTCTACACTACCATTAATGGGATTCCAAACCTCTACAGTCCAAGTGCCGATAAGTCCTACATTTACATCAACTCTCTCCTCTCTATCGATATTAACTAGGAATAACACCATTTCCTCATCTACCTTCCTTAGTTGGTATAAAACACTGCCCTTAGGATCCCCTTCTATTAAGATCCTGGGAAATATGTAGTCCTTAATCTTTTCGATACTCTTTTTCTCCAAGTTCAATATTACACTTCTCTCTACTAATTCCTTAATTTCTCTACTTTCCGTACCATCTATCATCGTGGGGGTAGGTGTTATGAATATCAGTACTCCACCACCATCTGTGAACTTCTTTAGGAGTTCGACCGTGCTTTTCATGAGAGTAATAGAAGGTGGTACTACTATTGTACCATACTTGGCACGACCAATTCTAATTCTATTCCCCTCTACTGAAGCATGTTGAGACATGATAATCTCATCTCCTAGTTCGAAATCTAGATGTAGCTCAAGCAACATCCTGAGTAGTTTGTAAAATCTCTCATCTAACTCTCTAACTTCTCGTTCATTGAGTGGAGAGTATGAAGCCCAAGCACTACTTATAGGGTGTATTACTAGGATATCCACTATTCTTATACCCTGTGAAAGTGCATAGCTAAGTCTACTGAAGTAGTCCTCTATAAGCCTATTGTACTTCCACCAAGGTTGACTCCAATGGAGTATAAGTCCATAGTCCCTCTTTCTTCTCCCCCTCAGCGAGTAGGGTACTAGATGGTGGTTGAGTAGGTTTACTCCCATTACATAGAGGAAGTCTCCAATCCACTTTCTATCTTCGAAAGTAGGGTAGAAGCCAGTACACCCAAAGGCCTCACAGAGAACTCTTTCCTTACCCAACTGATTAGCTACACTAGCTACTTGCTTGACCGTGAGAAGTCCTCTCCATATCCGCATACAGAGATGGTCAATACCAGGGATGTGCATATATTCATAGTGAGGCATAGCCGCACCAATATTAGTGAGCTGAGAGAGTAGTGTATCTTCTGCCAAGTAGTGCCCTGTGAACTTCAGTTTATGCTTAGTACACCACTCGTAAATCTGCTTAGAGAATGCCTCCACGAACATTAACGTAACCGTCTTCCAAAAGTCATAGCGAGTCTTCGAGTAGTCGCCGATATTGAAGAAGAGTTCGGGTAACCTTTCAATAATGTCATAGCCATTTATCCTCTTAAAGTACTCTGGAAGGTTATCAGTCCACGGTATGGTTGCTAAAGGTAACCTCATCCCTCTAGGGGGTATAGGATGACTGCATCTGTAGGGTCTGTTGGATAAGAAATTGGGCTCGTCAGTAAATACTCCTGGAATAGTACTTCCCAGATCCTCATGAAATCTCAAGTAAGGCTCATAGGCCACCTTTATGAACTCTCTAACAGTATCTCTATCGAGTAGATCTACATAGCTGAAGCCACTAAACCACTCATTACCCACACTTGCACTATACTTAAGGAAGGTCAGGTATAAACATCCTCTTTTGGCAGTCTCATACTCTACTCGCTTATAAGTGAGGGGTAGCTCAGTCTTGGGGTCTATAGTACACCTGAATACAGCCACTACATCCTCTCCCCTGAAGGGCATGGTAGCTGGTATCATGATTAAAGCCTTAGCTCTATACTTAGACGATAGAGCTGGTACAATACCTCCAGCAAATCCAGAGGGCCACCTAAGTTCATCGTATATCCATACAGTAAAGTTGTATTTCTTTCCCTCCTTGAGAGCTGATCTAAAGGCTTCAAACCAGTCCTCACTCAGAAATGGTGTTACTAACCCTTCTCTAGCATGGAAGAACACCCCACCATAGCCTGCATCATAGAGTAATCTTACTTGTCTTTTAATCTCCTCTAATTCTAGTATACCGTTAATAGACCAAAATGGAACCCCACGGTACTCTGTAGGAGGATTCTTGAATAGATCTCTATTAAGACCCATGAAAGCCTAGTATCTTATAGTTATAAATATCTTTAGGAATTCCAGTTACTTCTCAATTCGAGAACTGAAGAGTATATGGTATTGATTC
>CAZFTG010000019.1:2481-12925 GCA_964522205.1 uncultured Thermoproteales archaeon | reverse complement strand
CAATGTACTCATATCCCTTCTGAGTAATTCCATAAGATCTACGTCCCTTAGATGTCTTCATTCTTAAAAGTCTTAGTTCTATCGTTCTGTTAAATCTTAGGGTGTTGTATTTGGAGTGGTAAAAATTAAAGTTGATTTCTATGGAACTCTAAGCTTCTCTTAGGCAGGTCTAACCACTTATTGCTGCTAAAAATTTAAGTCAATTCTTGCCTCTTCTGCTGGAGTCTTACTGTCTAAACCCATATGAGGTCTAATAAAGTTATGGTAAATCGTATGTCCTATGGTTATTGGTGTGTTTTTCAGTTTTAAACCTCTTATGACCTTTTTCTCCATCTCTTATCGTTCAGTGCAGCCTTCTACCAAATTATTACTCAGTTGTCCCTAGTATAAGGTAGTTTAAGGATTACCTTCAAGAAAAGTAAAAGGGACACTTAAAGACTTTATATGTGAAATTATTACAAGAACTGGAATACTAGCAAGTAAGGATACCAATTAAGTATAGCAGAGTTTTTATAAGCTTTTAATCTTCTCTTCGTATTTTCTAAATTTTTGGAACATTATTTAAAACATTCCATTGGTTAGAAAAGTTTTTACTGTATTGTGGAGTTCTTCAGCAGTTAGATCTCGGAGTTTATAGTGTCTTGCTTCTGTTGCTTGTACTATGTCGTTAATATAGTTTGGAGTAAAATCATTGTGAGAAGTGTCGATAACTAGCGTTAAAGCGCCTAGTTTTTTAATTTTGTGACCGATTTCGAATATTTCATCTCTTACGTTTCCTCTAAGTGAAACATTTGCTTTTCCATCGGTAATTAAGATCACTAGTGGTCTTAAATAATCTCCTTTAAGCTTTTCAAGCCTAATTATCTCTAAGGCTTTAAGCATTCCAGCAGGTAACGGGGTTTTACCTCCTGTAGGTAGTTTTGCAAGAGCTTCTACTGCTAAATCTATACTATTTGTTGGTGGAAGAAGTAGTTGAGCAGAGTTTCCCCTAAAAGCTATAAATGCGACTTTATCTCTATGGATATAGGCGTCTTGTAGTAAAGCTAATGCTACACCTTTTGCAGCTTCCATTCTTTTAAGAGCTGCCATAGATCCACTTGCATCAACAACTAAAACTATTAATGTGGATGTTTTTCGGTGTCTAACCTTTTCCCGAAGATCTTCATCAGTTATCTTAATTACCTGGCCTTCCTCACAAGATCTTTCCTTAGAATGGACTGCAGCTGCTCGAATAGTTGCATCGAGTGCAATATCCACAGGTTTGCCCTTTGGTAACGTACTTGAAATATATATACCTCTTTTATCTGAAGATTTTACTTTCAATCTTCTACCGTTACGTAATTTACTAACACTCCGTATGCTATTTTCAATTTTAATATCAACTGGTCTTGAATCACCGATGTCAAAAATTTGTTCCCTTAATGGTATTTTTTCTTTACTTATTGTTTTCTTTATTTCTTTTTTAGCACTACTTTCTTCCTTATCTTTTATTTTTTCGAATATTTGTTGCAATTCTTTCTGTGTTAACTGCGGTTTTTCGAAAGGATGTCTTCGCATTCTATGAGGTAATGCAAGTTCCATTGCCTCTAGCACGTCTTTCTTGGTTACCTTTATTCTCCCGTTAAAGGCAGCTATTGTTTTAGCTGTTTTCGTAATAGTAATTATGGCTCTATTACTGACGGCAAGTTGAGCACATACTTCTGCTATGTTATAGAGAAGTGTATCACTTATTTGAACATTTGGAAGAAGTTGACGAGCCTTTATTATTCTGATTTTCAATTCTTTTTGTTTTCTTTCAAACTTTTTAATAAAGTTGAGAGGATCTGTCTCAAACTCTTCAACTCTTTTAACTATTTCCACTTGTAGCTTTGGATCGGTTATTGGTTGAACTTCAACTTGAAGCCCAAATCTATCAAGTAATTGAGGTCTTAGTTCTCCCTCCTCAGGATTCATGGTACCTATTAATATGAAACGTGCAGGATGCAACACAGATATACCTTCTCGTTCAACAATGTTCACGCCACTGGCAGCTGCATCAAGCAATATATCTGCTACATAGTCATCTAAAAGATTGACTTCATCGATATATAGGATGCCACGATTTGCCTCTGCTAACAATCCTGGTTCAAGAGCTTTTATCCCCTCTTTTATCGCCCTTTTTATATCTAGTGTCCCAGCAACTCTATCTATGGTGGCATTTAATGGTAGATTTACAATTCTTACTTTTCTTTTGATGAACGGTAGTTTTTCACCCCTTTTATATCGTTCATAGCACATGTCACACATTTCAAGCGGATTATCCGGATTACAATTGAAAGGACAGCCATCAACTACTTTTATTTCTGGGAGAAGGTCTGCTAGGGCTCTGACTGCTGTAGATTTTCCTGTGCCCTTTTGTCCACGAATTAGAACACCTCCGATCCTAGGATTAATAGCATTGAGTAACAATGCTTTTTTCATTTTTTCCTGGCCGACTATGGCTGAAAACGGAAACACGAAGCGGATATGGTGTGGCAACCTGATTACCCTCCACCTTTAACGTATATATTTTCCTCAAGAATATCTTCTAGTTGGAGATATTCTTCTTCTAGTTTTCTAATAGTTTCCTTATCAGCTTTCCAATAACCTCTTTTCTCAGCCTCAAGTAATCTACTTATAACTTTTCGAAGAGCCCATGGATTTTCCCTTTTAATTTTTTCTGATCTCTCTTTATTGAACACTATGTTTTCTGCTACTTTGTTCCACATCCAGTCTTGAATTCCGCCGAGTGTTGCAGCTAAGCCGAGCATATATTCAACTCTATCCGCGATCTTCATTGCTCCACTGTAGCCATGGTTAAGCATGGAGTCTAACCATTTAGGATTAATAGTTCGGGTTATTACTCCTCTTTTCACTGCATCCTCTGCGTTTTCAACTTTGATTTTTTCTCTCGTTGTATCTGCAACGAGGACTAAAGGTTTACTGCCCCTAGCATTTTCAACAGTTTTAGTTAATCCGCCGAGGAATTCATAATAATGATCCAAGTCAGTAATCTCGTATTCCACTGTATCTCTGATCTGTGCGACTATATCTACATGTGAAAGCATAAAATTGAACAGTTCTTTAGCATTAATATTTCTGTTTTTCTCTCCGTATGCAAATTTCATACTCTCCAAATAGGCTTGAATTAAATCTGCTTCACTTTTCCACTCAGAGCTTTCAATTAGAGATGTTAAGCTTGTAGCGTATTGTCCCTCTGGCGGCCCGAAGATTCTGAACAGGGATTCTTCTCCGTACTCTTTTGATGCTTCCATTACATTCGCTTTTATGTAGTTTAATTCTGGTGGTTCATCAAGGCTGGCCACTTTTCTAAAAGCTTTATCAAGAAGTTCAACAATGTTGTAAAATGTGTCTCTGAAAATCCCGCAAATTGTTACAACTACGTCTATTCTAGGTCTGTTTAGCTTAGAAATCGGTATTACCTCAAGATCTCTTATGTAGATGCTTTTCCATACCGGCTTTACTCCTAGAAGTCTGAATATTGCAGCTACGGTCTCTCCTCCTGTTTTCATCGTTTCAAAAGCCCAGAGAACAACGCTTACTGTTTTAGGATATCTACCGTATTTCTTGTAAAACTTCTCTAAGTATTCTTCTGCGATCTTTTCTCCTCGTTCCATAGCGATTTCAGTTGGTATATTAGTTGGATCGAGTTGATAGGTATTTCTTCCTGTTGGAAAAATTTCAGGAGTTCTAATGAAGTCTCCACCTGGGCCCGGTTGGATAAATTTCCCTTCTAATGCATTTAAGACAGAGCTTACTTCGTCAGATTTTAAAATTTTCTCATAAATTCCTCGCAGAAAGCTTATTGCCTCTTCCAGCTCTCGTTTATTAACTTTTAAACCTAAAATATTTACTGGCTTATTTTCAATTATATATCTTTTTATAATCTCTTTAACTTCTTTTTCGATTTCGAGTAGAATTTCCGAATACAACTTTCCATTCGAATCTCTTTTATGTGGATTTACTAAAATTTCATCATAGTTTAATCCCCGAGCTTCACAAAGGATTCTGTAGATACTTTTAATTCTCCCTCTATCGTATCTTGATAGGAAGACTAAGTAATTTAAAGTATCATTTGATGATAGCACGTTTCCAAGTATGTGAAGTCCCCTAGGAATAAGTGAGCGTTTGTATTCTTGGAGTCTATCATAAATTTCTTCGATAGTCTCTCCTAGGTTATATTTTTTAGCTTTCTCTACTATCTTTTTCGCTATTTTTTCAGATTTGTCTTTGTCATATTGTTTAATATCAAAATATTCCATGATTAAACGTTCAATTTCATGAAAGTCACTATGTAGGTCGCTGATAGTAAAGGGAGGACTTGCATGATTTACTATTACTGCATAGCTCCTCCTCTTCGCAATGGAAGATTCAGAAGAGTTAACAGCGTGATAGATATAGATGTTTGGAAGATCATCTACAAGAATATCTGAAAAACATTCACTTGATAAGCCAATTTCCTTGCCCGGCAAGAACTCTAATGTTCCATGTGTTCCAAAATGAATAATTGCATCAGCTTTAAACTCATGTTTAATCCACTTGTAAAAAGCAATGTATTGATGATGTGGTGGTAAATCTTTATCATGGTATATCTTTGTGGGATCTTCATGTACACCTCTAGAAGGTTGAAGTCCGATGAAAACATTTCCAAGTAAGATTCCAGGGATTAAAATTGAGTTCTTATATGTCATTATTTGACCGGGTGGAGGACCCCATTCTTTAACTACTTTATTTACTGCATTGTTAGGTGTATTTTTAAGCCACTTGATATACTCCTCTACCGTAATTTTTGGAATTTTTTCTACGTTTTCGGTGGTTAATACCCATTCACCGGAATTAACAATGCCGTTCGAGATGAGCATGTCTTTTAGTTCTTTTCCTGTGGGTGTAGACGTGATTTTGTACCCTCTTTCTTTCATCGCCTTTAGAAGCTTAGCTAAACTTTCAAATGCATCTAAGTAGGCGACCTTTCCGAGATTTTCTTCCCCAGGCGGATAATTGTACAAGATTATTGCTATTTTCTTCTCGCTGTTCTTCTTCCTCCTGAGCTCTACCCATTTAGCAAGCCTTTTTGCCATTTTCTCTACACGGTCTTCGATTGCAACGTATTCTTCGATTTTCAAATTTTCCATAAAATAACGTTTAAGAGCATGGGTTACTATAGGCTCATTTCTACCGTCGAGTTCAGGTAAAATGACAGTTGTAACTGTTTCGATAGGCGATATCCCATCTTTTGAATTCTTCCACTCCTCGACAGTTCTAGAAGATAGGTGAATTCCATGCAGTACAGGTACGTTAAGTTTGGATAGTAGTTTGAGGGTTATTTTGTGGTCCCCTCCAATAGGGCCTCCGGCAAATCTGAACCATAGAAGGTCTGTCAAAGTCTCTATTATCGGTTTTCCGTTTTTGAAGAAGAATTTTTCGATCGCTAGGTAGTATCTAAGATCAGAACAAAATACAGGAATTACTCCGTATCCCAGCTCTTCAAGTTTTTCTGTAAGAAGTCTTGCAGCAGGGTAAGATTGGTCATAATGGAATCCGCCGTAAAAAAGTATTCCAATCAAAGGCCTATCTTTAAACTTATATCGATGTAAATATTCATCAAGACTTTCAAAGATTTCTCCAGTTTTAAAGTTTTGAATTCCCATACTAGGCAAAACTTTTGGTTCCGGAATTTCAATGCCAATTTTAACTTTTCCATATTCTTTTAAAAGTAAAAGGAACATTCCATAATAATTTTCGACACATGGATTTTCATAGTATTTAAGAAGTAAAGCGTAGTTCCTAGCATGCTTGAATATACCTATGGGAAATTTAGATCCTATCTTTTCAAATCTTTCTCTCATTTTTAACAGCTTACCGTAATCTATTTCGCTTTTCTTAATAAACCTCCTAAGTATAGGCCTGTCCTTTAGGGAAGAAAATTTACGAATGGAGAAACCTCCCATTCTTGTCAGTTTAATTATTTCTGAAGATCCACCAACAAACACAACTACTGTGTTTTGAAGATCTTTAAGGGTGTCAATTATCAGTTTACTTACTGTATCTCCGCCTCTAACATCAATAAGAACTATATCAGAATCATGAAGGTCTTTAATGAAGAGATCTAGATCGGTTAGTTCTTTATCAACGTCATACGTGTTATAGAATTTAAAATCAAGAACATTGTTTGTGACTTTATTCACCTTTTTAACAGCTTCTAAGAGAGATGGTCTGAACTGGTAGCTAATCATAGTTATTTTAACCATATAGGATCTCTCCAGTATTACTAAACTTATGGAATGGTATTATTATTTAACCTTTTCCTAAACATGAATCTTAGTTCCCGAGATCACCCGCTCTCTAATAGTATACTACAACAGACTAGTAAGTGTCCTGAAACTCCACTACGAACATGGTGATTACTATAGGAGTGGGAACTAGAACTGTATTTAATATCTTCCTTCCCATTGTGAAAAAAATCGTATTAGAGTGTATTTACCAATATTCGAGCAATCAAAGGTTTTCTTCAGTACTTTTTGCACAATGAGTAAAAAGCTTCCCAATGTCTATAGGAAATCCTATGAGGAGCTATGTAAAGAGTGGTCTAGGAGGGTTTATGAGTATGCATTACTCCATAGGAAAGACGCCAAGAATAACTACCTTTGGTACTATGTCGACAAGGTTGCGGGAGGATTGGAGTATGTGGTTAAGAATCATAGGAGGGGTAAGAGGCTATGGCCATTGTTTAGAATAGTATTCTACGAGAATGGTAGGAGGGTTCATGGTAGTAGAGCATCACCAATAAGAATTGACCTTGATAGGAGGAGGCTAAAGCTGAGACCACTAAGAGTTGAAGTAGAACTCAGTTCAAGGCTTGTCGAGGAGTTTAAGGAGGTATTATCCATGGGCTGTTCATTAATTACCAGGATGATATTGAGGCGGAGGTATGCAGTACACACATAATTGCGTTTAGAGAGTACCAAAAGCCTAGAATAGAACTAACATTACTAGTGGTTGGCATGGATAATAATAGTAAGTACGGTATCAGGATTGGAGCACTACTAATAACTGAGAATGAGGTTAAGATAGTTGCTAAGGCTTCGGTTAGGAAGAGGAATGCTAAAATTCAATGGAGACAGTTGAAGTGGCATCAAAAACTATTCAGTTACTTCCGTAAGGCGGAGCATTCTTGGGTGATTAAATGCCTTCACAAGAGGATTAAGGGCTGAACATCAGGTATAAAAGGGATTTGAAAGAGAGGTTGAGAAGGATACTGAGGAGTACCAATGCCACACCAGTAATGGTACTGGGTGAAATAGATCCAGAAGGGCTAAGAGGGAGTAGACTACAGAATACTATAATAGTAGAGAGGGATGTTAAGAACCTAGTGAAGTTCTACAATGGAATCTTTATCGAGAAGAGGATATCCGGGAGGTACTGCCCGGTATGTGGAAAGGGAATGAGGAAGTATGGGAAGACTAGGAGGCTAGAACTATATAAGTGTAGTTGTGGAGTGATCATAGACAAGCACGTAGCTGCCTCTTATAATACAATACTCCGGACCGTAGGCAAGCACCCCCCTGAACTAATACAAAGAGTGAAGGAGAAGATAAGAGAGAACGTAGAGAAAGACCTATACACAGCCTAAAATAGCGAAACCCCTCACTCCCGACTCCCAGTAGTTGCCCCCGTCCACTAGAGTGGATGAGGGGCAGCCAGAAATCCCGGACCACTGATCAAATCAATGATGGCTATGACAATGAAGCTCCCCAAGATAGATTATGGAAGGGGGAGCGAGGAGAAGAAAAACCTCCATCAGCAAGGAGAGATAGAGGTTAAGGAGTCTACTGATCCTTGATAACAGCTTTGCAAACTCTTTTAGGTAGTTCGCAAAGTCTCAACTCTGTTGTCCAGCTGTTAAACGAGTTCAATCATAGACCTATCCTGACCCTTCTCTTTCTCAGTCTAATCGTAAGACTGTAGAGTACTAATACTATACCTGTTATACAAATTATAATCGAAAGGTATCTTAATATTCCAGAGATCACACTAGTGGGTGTTCGTACAATCTCAGTAGTTCTCTTAGGTAATTTGCTTAGCATTACTTCCCTTTGATCTAAAATCATACTGTCTGAAAGTAGTTCTATGGAGATTTTCTCCTCTTGAAAAGGTAGTGGAATGGAGATGTATTCTCTATCACCTGCATTAATATAGACTTTAACAGTTTGTTCGTATTCTCTGAAGATAGCTCTGAGGTAGAAGTATTCAGAAGTAGTCGAGTTATTCTCGACTAAGATCTTTAGAACATTGTTTTCTAAGGTTACATTCAGTATTCTCCCGCTTACTTCAGTCTTCTTGAATAACTGTATGTGTGGTATTTTAACGAAGAATACGTAGTAGTCTGGAGCCTGTAGCTCATTATAGTTCACCCATAGAAGGAGTGTAGGAGACTTGTTAAGTGGACCATGAGCTGAGGCGGGGATCCAAGTATAGTTCATCAGAGTGACATCCTCAGTGAATTTAACTAGCAGTATATCTATCCAGCTCCTAGGATCCCTATGAGTGTAGCTATCTCTTATAACTACTTCATAGACATCATCCTCCACTACGCGGATAAACTCACTTGTATTGAGGTAGACAGCTACTTCGAGCACATATGCACCAACCATAGTGCTCATCTTACCCACATTTCCAATATCACATAGAATGATCTCATCATCATCTCTGTAGGTGTGTGATAGAATTCTATATTTTAGCCTAGTGGGATCCGAAGTGAACATTAGCAGTATCTCTTCTACTGTAGAACCCTCTCTAGCAACGATCTCTCTTCCTATTCGTGGATCTCCATACAAGCTCTTACCTTCAGATGTGAAGGGGTGGAACTTAGCTTTAACAATAGCTAGTCCATTACTTTCAATTTCTACTTCGAAGTTTAATGCTATCCAGTACCTTTCCTGAGAACTAACTTTCCTAACGGATAAAATGAGTATCAGTAGGATCAGTATTAGTACAATTGATCGCTTAACCACCATCCCACCTAGTCCCCCACTGGTTCAAAGTCGTATTCTACATATTCGAGGTATAGGTACCCAGGTGAGCAGAAATTACTTAGAGTCGTACCATAGTACTTAGTCTCTTCTACACCGAAGACTATATGGAAATTGGAATAATCTCCTATTTTGGCCTCCCTAGCCTCAAGTAATTCCACATCTATCCATTCCCATGGTGGTAGGTAAACCTGAGACCACATATGACCACCCCAATGTTCTAACAGCCTCTCCCCCTCTACCCATGCTGTCGATGAGTTGAACCATATCTTAGCTTTATGCCTACTCAGGAGAAGTCCAAAGACAGTTCTAGCTGGTATGCCCCTTATTCTAGCTAAGGTGACGTATACATCAGCCACCTCGGTGCAGTCTCCTTGAATAGTATAATCCCCAAGGACGCCTCTAACTAGGGCTCTCTCAGCTCCTAATCTATGAAGCTGTAGGCTGTAGCGAGTGTGGCGTTTAACCCATTTAGCTATACTTATAGCTATCTCAAGGGGACTACCTCCCCTACCCACTCTTCGTGCTAGGTTTATCAGGTCTGGATTCTCAGTATTCCAGTAACTAGTTCTCTTAGTAAGTCTTCTGACAATTTCATATTCAGGCCATATACTCTCACTTACATTGAATATAACTCTATAACCGTGAACAGTAATCTTAAGAACTGCCTCTATCCATACGGCTTCATTAGGCCTTGTCCTAAGGAACACTACTGCAAATACATTTCCATCTTCATCTTTTTGTATTTTTACATAGCCTGGAGTGATATTAATAAGTCTAGTATGTTGATAGGTCGTATTGCGAGGAAGGGTTATATACACGTAATCGTTCATGGGGATTTTATAATTATTTATTAATTTGTACTTAGCTCTAACTATATATGTTATATTACTGAAGATAATTCGTGTTCTTCTATACTCAAGTACTGATGAACTTATCTCCTGGTCTAGTTCTATAGCTACCCCATGGAGTATGAACGCTATTAGTATGAGGATTACGCCAATGATCAGTAGGCCCTTTTCCATATGTTATCTATAGACCTCGTTCTAGAAAAGGTTGACGTGTAGAGCTGTTATATGTCCTAGTCTAGTCCTATCTATGGATGTATTTCTCATCTTATGGCTATTTTTCCTTTCGCCTCCTAGCGTACTTAACCAATAGTAGGACTAGTACACATACTACCGCCGATATCGGTACTCCTATTGTGGTAATTTGTTCATAAAGTCCATCATGGTAGGTATTTATACTTACTCCCTCTACACGTGATATCACCATAGGATTGCTAAATGATATAAGCTGAATGTCCATGAAGTGACCTAGGACGGGATCAGAGTACCTAAGGGCCGACGCTAGTATACCCGTATCCTTTTCATAGG
>CAZFTG010000019.1:0-2381 GCA_964522205.1 uncultured Thermoproteales archaeon | reverse complement strand
TACCTTATCTAGTGATTTCTCAGTCTCATTATGTCCTCTGAACCTTACTCTACCTGTAAATCTTACTTCAAATTCGGCTAGTCCCTCTTTAAAGCCTACGCACTTCCATGAGTAGGTAGCAGTTAGTATAGTGAATGAAACCTGCTCAATTGTATAACTCCACTTGTACTTTAACTCTCTTTCTCCTGTATATTGGGATAGCTTACCTTCCTTTACCAGTTTCTTAATCAGGTCGATAGCATTAGCGGTGAGGAGCAGTGCGCTCAGATTTTTGTGTCTGGGTATCTCCTCTCCTGACTTTGCATAGCTCTCTTCTACCTCTTTCCTAGAGAGATCGGAGAATATAGTATAATTTCCAAACCTGTGGACATGTAGTACTCCCAGGTCTACCAGATCATCTATAGCTACCCTTATAGAGAGAGTACATGCCTCTCCCATTGGAAACCTATACTCCACATAAAATCCAGGTTTAAGCCATGAGGGCTCTGAGAATACTACTCTACTCATATAGATCGTATTTAAAATCAACATCGTTATAAGTAGGACAGTCCACTTAGATCTCATAGCTTTAGCTCTCATCGACATCAGGAGGTTGAGAGATGCTATTATATAATTTTTTACATTTTTAATCCATCTCACCCAGTATAGTATAAAAAGGAAGATATATATTTCCACTTATCTGGTAGTGTTCTAGCAAATACATATAGCTGTTCATCGTTTATGTCTGTACTCTAGATCCAACTAGGGGAGATAGAGGCCTATCTTCTCCCATACCTTTTATACACGTATACCAGTACTAGAGCTACTACTATTACTACTACGGCTGCCACTATGAGCATTGTCTCTCTCTGCCTCACTATTACTCTTAACCCATAGGTTATCGTTGATACTTCATTAGCCTTACCTTTCAACAGTATATAATAATCTCCAACAGACTTGGTGGGATCTACTGTTATCGTAAGAGTGAATGTGATGGATTCGCCAGGCTTCAATATCGAGACTTTCTCGGGTGTGATCTCCACTTCGAAACCCTCTGGAATACTTTCGAGGATACAAGTTACATCGGTAAGAGTAAGAGTACCTGTATTCTTCAGAGTAAAGTCAAATGTGACTTCTTCACCAGCATAGGTATCGATCGAGAATTCTTCGGTTTCCACCGTAAGGCCGTACCTACCAGTTACATCCAGGTATAGCGTACGATAGAGGGTAATATTATCCGCGGTTATCTTCAGAGTGAAATTAAAGATACCTACTCTTGCATCCTCTGACACCTGAACACATAGAAAAATCGTGCACTCACTGTCATCATGGAGATATATGGAGGAGATTCTGTTACCCACTTCATCTTCAAACCAATAGGATAGTGCCTCAGGTAAGTTTTCAACAGACAATCTCACGAGAAGTTCCTCGTAACCTCTGCTGACTAGTCTTAATTTATACTTGGCCCTAGACCCTATGTTAGCATAGACGTGTGATCTCTGAACCTCAAGACACAATTCTCTTCTAACCTCTCTTCCTATAACCACCGTAAGGGACTTCTCTTCTGAAAATCCTCTGTGAGCTACCTCAGTCCTTAGGAGTACATTGTAAACTCCCTCACTTATGTCTTCTGGAATCTCTATACACACTTTAAGCTCTACAACCTCGTTAGGTTCGAGTACGAGTGTGTGTATGGGAATACCTCTATACTTAACACTGACATTCCATCCGGTAGGTGCGCTATAGGATATAGTGAACTTCTCATCACTCCAGAAGGGATTCTTGAGGTGGGCTGTGAGTTCGATCTTCGCTCCAGGTTCAGAGCTTAGTGAGAGGATATTGAGTCTAAGTAAGTCTAGGCTTTCTTTCGTTAATGTGACTATGAGGTTTCTTGATATCACTATATCCTCATAGTATAGATGTATGGATATGGAGCTCGTACCACTGTCACTAATAGGTACAAGTTCGAGATCCAGTTTAAGGGGTCTATTGGGCTCTAATACTATAGAAGTATTATTGGATATTTCTACTCCACTATGCTTAAGAATGGGTAGTACGATAGAGCTATTAGTAGTCATGACTAGGAGTACTTCCTGGGAGAGCTTTCCCTCGTTCACTATCTCTATAGATAAGCTCTTCTTCTCATGAAATGGTAGTAATATGTTCTGGATGCTAGGACCAATAATATTCACAGTAGGAATAAGTACTGCATAGATCTTTACTGTCTTCCCTTCCTCTATGAACACTCTTTCAATATAGTCTTTATATCCTCTCCTCTCAACTCTTATCTGATAGCTACCTTCAGGTAATCTTAAGATTATGTTACTGGTATCGATTTCGTATATTTTATATAGATCTGATCCCTTGTACAGTCGCAGTACTGCTCCTTTAATAAATTCATT
>CAZFTG010000018.1:22383-27852 GCA_964522205.1 uncultured Thermoproteales archaeon | reverse complement strand
AGATGTATTTGAAGTGTCACAATATATGTGATATATCATCAAGAAAAAATAAATATTTAAGTGCGTTAAATAATATAGTGTGAGTAGTATGAGAAAAGCCATAGTGATCGCATTATTATTAATAAGCATAGTGATCTCCCCAATAGGAGCACTAGCACAACCTGAGCCTGAAGAGGTACTGAAGGCAGTACTTGGGCCTATAAGACCATATGCCGAGATAGGACTGGCACTTTTATTTGGGGCTACTATCATAGCCTTTATAGTGTTCATGGCTGTTGCTCTCGGTAATTGGCTTTGGGGTGGTCCCTTCGGAAAGCTGATGGCCATGAGTAGCCTATGGAGAGCGATAACAGTACTAGCAGTGATAGGTATAGTATTCTTAATAGCGTACAATATAGGACCAGTAGCAAAAGCCCTTGGTTTCCATGAAGCAGAAACACTAGGAAATATAGTCGTCAACATAGTCAATAGGGGTTTTGGACACATAAAGACCTTCTTCATGGGGACTTAAACTACTGGTAATCATAATTCCTCGATTGGAGAGGGAAACTATGCAAACATCGATTTCATGTAGTCCCCCTTCCTATGCATTCAGCAATATTCTAACAGGTCCAGTAATACTACTCGTCCCCGCTATATCCATAGCCGTGCTCCTCACTCTCGGAGCTAAGGAGTGGTTAATGGGTAGGCGAGCTGAAGCACTACACTACTTCGATAGGTGTGCCACAGTACTCATAATGTTAGGAGTAATATGGGGATTAGCTTGGATCTCGAGTATTGTTTACGCTAAGATATATGGAGAAACTGTAGACATATTCGATCTAGCGAGCGTTACCGTGCTCCTCTCCAAGGCCGCAGGAAAATTCGAGGAGATGTGGAAGACTGCCTATACGTGGGTACTCAACATAGGTATGATGAGAGCTACCTTCATAGCCATACCGTTCCTACAACCAGTCTCCGAAATACTAGGCTCAGTCCTCCTCTGGCAGAATTGGGCTCTCTCCATAGCGGCTACTTCACTACTAGTAATGGTATTGATCACAAAAATGTTCAGTATGATCGCTAACTGGCTACTTTGTATAGGTGCTACATTAACTGCAACAGATACTCTTAGGAAAGTGGGGGCGGGACTGCTATCAATCTACATAGCTACAGCTGTGGGAATACCCGTACTGGCTAATGAGGCATATAAATTTTATTCAGATATAGCTGGTACAGACATAAACCCTCCAAATAGTGTATCCACGAGTACTGTTGGTACGCCTACACTAAATATGACATGTCCAGACGTGATAGAAGTTCGAGTAGGATCTAGTACTACAGCAGCGCTTAGAGTTAATGGTAAGGTTGAAGAGGTAGGTATAACAGTAGACCCCAGTATTTTTGATAACTCCATATCCCTTGGGATATATCCAAGCGAAGGGAATCTCCCTTTAATTGCTACGTTAACAGTGACAGCTACTGATAGGGCTACTCCAGGCGATTACAGTACGATCATAAGAGTCAGAGGAGGAAATGAGACTATATCTAAAAGAGTAATAGTAAAAGTCATAGGAGCAAGTAATGATTCTAAAACTAATCCAAATATAATCAATATAGCTGATATAACTGCTAAAATTTCATGGAAACTTATATCGATAGTCATTATGTGTAGTTTGGGGCTATCCATTATTATAGCAGTTTCAGCTGGAATGACCTGGATGCTAGGAGGTGTAGGGACTATATCCATTAGGAGGTATATCTGATGTTCTATGCCATATGTTGCTGTGCTCTCTCCTGCTCCTTTCTCCTTGGCTACTTCATCTACTGTTGGCTTATGGGTAGACGTGATGAAGCCCTAGGTCACCTAGGCTCTATTGGCATTTCCATCCTAGCACTATCAGTCTCCTTAATTGTATTTAATGCTGAGATCATCTCTAGTCTAGCTGGTATCCCCGTATATGCTTTAGACCCTGAGATAGCTATTGATAGAGTTCAACACTTAGTAAATGTCGTCCAAGATAGGATGAGGTTTTTAACTGGAATAATGCTATCCTTAACTTACGCTGAACTACTGGCTATGGTAGTCGGATGCTCTACTGGTGGTGCTCCTCCCGTTAGTGGCGTTAGCTCCACCTTCATAATGGCTAGACTAGGTACTAGTTTTAGTACTGGTATGCTTAAAGGCTTAATGTACTGCTATAACTGGATAATGCTACTATCGATAATCATTCTAGAACTACTGAGGGTGTGTAGCAGACTTGGTATAAGTATGCTCACCTTTGGATCATGCCTATTACCAGCGCCTAGGATTAGGAGGCTAGGTATTCTACTGATAGCATGGGGATTAATATTCACCTATGCCCTACCAGCAGCAGTAAACCTATCACAGTTACCAAGAGAGCTAAGTGGGTTGAAAATAGAGAAAAGACTACCAGAGTCTTATGGAGTACTCTACACTGAGGTTAAGGCGCATAGAAAGGGTATACCCTTTGTAATGGTGATACTAAAAGATCAGGACTACGGTCAATACCACGTATATCAGTTAAATAGGTTTGCAAAGAAACTCATACTTATACCATTGGGAAGGTATAGACTAACTTCCCTAAATGTATACTGGCTCTCTTTCAGCCAAGATATTAATTTGAGTGTTGGTTATCCGTTATATGCTCCTATTAGGGATCACGCAACTGAGAAGACTAAGGTATCTGATGGCATCCTATACTACGAGGGCATCTACGATAGTTTAGAGGTGAATCTTCCTGGCGATTTTCTATTCAACTCTTCTGGTGTATACGGTTGGGGTTGTATCGTAGGAGGTCCGGGTAGGATTAGTATCCTTTCAATAAGTACTAATGGATCACTCACTTATACCCTATACTTCTTTGTAAACAGTTCTAGGACTATATTTCTCATAGGCTCTAGACCTAGAGTTGAGATCATAGGCTATTACGTTAATGGCTCTTGGCTCGATAGACCGGTAAACTTCACTTTAGATTATGAGATTACTAAGTCCAGTATTAAGGAATTGAAGAATTACTATAATGTCAGTTGGATTGATCCTGACCTCCTTCATAAGCTCTATAATAACTACGTCAGCTGGTATAGTAGACAGTACTGGCTTGACGAGAGGACTTTAAGAGAGCTCTGGAAGTACTATCCTCAATACCCAGATCCTAGAGTATTTATAAGACCACCCATGGACGAGATCGATTTCCTAGAGTATACCGAATATAGACCACCCGTATACAGGGTATCTATAAACTGTACTCAAATAGCCAATAGTACTGCTAGTCCTAAGTGGTTTGCCTCTCTCAGGATTGAAATGCCCCCCGGTAAGGCTTGGATTTTTCAACCGTGGATGTTCTACAACCCGTATACTAAGCTTAGTAGAGATATTTGGAATTCTAGAAACATAGGGTTGTTTACAGAGCTGAATATTGCAGGTAGAATGGCAGAGTCAGTACTGAGGAATTTCATAATCCTATTACTAGCAGCAGATGTACTGTCCGGTATATTTGGAGGAATATCGGTAACAGGGTGGATAGCGGGAATAGTGTGGGATAGAGTACTAGGGGCATATGTGATGTCTACTATAGCATTTATAGTAGGGATAGGTAGGGCGGTATATCGATCGAAAGCGTTTAACTACTTTTCAAAACTAGTGGGCCTTAAGGTAATAGCCAGATTAGAACCCAGTTTTAGAGCCGCAAAGAGGGCCGTAGAACCCTGGAGAAGAACATCGGAACTCGGTATGAGGAGAGTAGAAGTATGGGCTACAGCCTTAGAGGAGAGCCTTAGGAATATAAGGAGTATTAGGCTTAGGAAGAGCATATCAAAAGGACTAGTGACCACAGGACAGGCGCTAAGGTACACGTCATCTATTCTCAAGGAGAGCACACTCCCAGGTATAGTAAAAATCATGAGGGATTTCGTAGGATTAAAACATCCCGAAAAAGCGTCATCTAGAGGATATAGGCTACTGGATAAGGTCTACTCCACTATGAGGATCACACCATTAGGAATCAGTACTACCCTAGGAAGAAGGCTTCATCCTCTATTTGTAAAAAAGATTATTAGAATGAGGATGAGAGAAGTAGACCTAACAGAAGTATTGAAGATGTTTAAGGGTACACTAGTAGAGAGGAGATTACTAGAAGAGGTTGAGAAAGAACTATCCAAGTATGTAGAGGCGCTTGAAAATAGGACACTAGTCCAGATTAAAGAAGAACTACTAAGAGGTAGACCTGAACTAAAAGTAGAATTAGAGAAGGTAAAGGATTTCTATACACTATCGAAGATAACCAGTAAATATGATACTGCACTTGATGCAATAACGAGATATGCCGGAACAGTACTCGATCTCTATAGAGATGTCAAGATCTCAAGTCTAGAAGAGGTATATAAGATAGCTAGAGACCTAGACTACCTCAATGCGCTAGATAGATCTATACACGTACTAGCGAAAGTGTGTAGAGAAGAGAACATAAGCAGTCCACTTGAGGTGCTCAGAATACTCGAGGAGCGCATAGCATTACCTCCTTTAAGAAATCTAGAAATAGTGCGTAGGGTTATGACTCCGATAATCTATCGCCTCGCCATAGCAAACCCCGAAGAAATACTCAAAAGCATAGGAGTAGATATCAGGAGTATACCTTCGAGTATGGATAGAGAGGGTTTCGAAAAGATATTAGAGGGACTGCGATCACTAATAATCCTCGAGAAGTTAAAATGTATACTAACACCTCTACCAGATCCCTATACCAGAATGAGAATGTTAGAGGAAATCTCACTATTCGTAGATAGGGTAGAAGAGTATACGAGGCTTAAGCTACTGGATCCAAGAATAGCCGCTGAAGTATGCAGTAAGACAGTTCTTTCAGTTAGCGAGCCTGAGAGGGCTAGGGGGTTAATAGGAGAAATATCCCTTATGAGAAGAGAGATTGCTGAGGCTATCTCTAATACTACAGATCTGAGTATACTCAAAAAGATAGGGATAGAGTCCCGAGATCACACGCTAGATGAGTGTATATTATTCTATAAGGACTTTGGAATAGATGAAATACTCGATGTAGTGGATAGGCTAAGACTTCTCGTAGAGAACATGCTCTCGATAGATCAAACCCTTGCCAAGTACATACCCACGGGGATAAAACTCCTAGAATCTGAAGTACCTAGTGCTTATGATCTGGTATCAGTAGCTAGCGAGCTCAGGAGGTGCGCTAGAGTACTAGCTATAGAGGCAGCTACTGTAGAACCTCAGGTAAGGAAGGCAATAATACCGGTAGTAGAGGAGGCCAGAAGTCTCGCGAGTATAATAGAAGAGCACACTATACTACCAATACCTTCCTTCATATTCGGTCCTACAGTAGATGAAATACTTAAAGTCCTAGATCTATCGATTCCAAGGTCATTACTACTAATCGAAAACAAGATTCCTGAAGAGTATAATAGTGAACTCGTAAGAGAACTGATTTTGAGTGAGAATAG
>CAZFTG010000018.1:0-22283 GCA_964522205.1 uncultured Thermoproteales archaeon | reverse complement strand
GGACTGCCCTGGAGATGCGACTTAGAGAGTCGAGGATTCGTAGTTAGAGGGTTGAGGATAGTAGCGTATGCCCCCTTACTGAATGATGCTCAACTCTTCAATTTGATAAAGAAAAACTTTAGTATGGAAGATTATGATCTAATGGCAGACGCTCTCATAGGTATCCGTCGATGTTGGATGCGAGAGGAAGAACCAGTCTATAGACTAGGAGTAAATGAATGGGCCTATGGGTTAGTGCTACTAGCAAGGTACGGGCTAGTACAATTGGAAAAGAAGAATGGCCTGGTAGTACTCAATAGACAACAGGGTATAGACGATGAATTAAATATCCTATTAGAACAGTACACTACTAGGAGATGTAGCAGTACATACTGGAAACTGAACTTCATCCTTAACTCCAAGGACTATGGTATATGGAGCTATGTGAAGTTATACCATAAGCTACCTCATGAAGTCACACATGATATCATAGATCCAGTAATAGACGAGCTGATAGGGGTGATAAGAGAGCTTAATGTAAACCTGACATATACCGAGGAATACGGATTGAGGTCTCACAGTAGACCAGTACTCGATAGATTACTGTACGCTGCGAGAGTAGTCAGTAAATACCTGGATGAAGATCCGCGAAACGAGATAAGGGAGAAGATAGTCCAATACCTTAGGATCCAAGCTCATGAAAGAGAACCCTATACAAGTTCTAGGGAGTCCAGAATCCAAGTGAAGCTATCTATAGAAGGAACGCTACAGGGATTTCTCGAGCTCCTCACAAGGGCTAAACTTGGGGTCCCTCCAGTAGAAGATAGGAGAATATGGAAATATCAAATTATGTTATTTCAAAGAAAAGTAGCCCTAATGTACAAGCTCTCGAAGGATATTAAGACTAGTGTAAAGAGAATGACGTGGCTTGAGTATGAAGCCGAGGGCGAGCGCGAACAGGAGGAGCAAGATTACTACATACTACCTGATGGAACTCGCTATCCCCTTCCTTCTAAGACCAGGAGAATAGCCTTCTTAAGAGAGTACGGTTATGATATAGAAGCTGTAGAAAGGCTAATAGAGGAAAGTATGAAATTAGTAGAGGAATATAAAGAGAGTACAGAGTACGAGAGAGAGCTTATACTGAATGAACTCAAGAGGAAGTTGAGATTAGCAAAGGAAAGACTAAGAGTTCTATCAGATATAGCATTCAACAGAGGATTTCTTGATCTTTATCACGAGTTCAGGAGGGAATATGAGAGGATAGATAGTATGGAGAGAAGCGCACAAAAGGAGTTGAGGAGAATAGAGCTTGAGGAAGAGGAGGAGTGATTTTAATAATAAGACTTATCTCTACGAGAATAATTATTGAGTGTAGAGAAGGTATATGGATATAATACTGGCCATAGGTATAGTATTACTAATAACATCGATAGGTATATACCAGTACAGTCCACCGTTTTCAATTCTCTCACTAATCCTCTCCTTCATCTTCATTAAACCCTATAGAGTATTAGAGGAGTTACTATTGGGCACTCATATAATCCTTCCCACTACTAAGGGTAGGACTTTCTTCCTGGTAGAGAGGAGGAGGGGTGCTAGGAGGGAGTACTGGTATGGTGCCTACTTGGAGTTTAAGGATGTACACTACGGGGTTTCTGATCTAGATGCTAAGACCTTCATTGGTAGGGCTAGAGCTATTTTGGAGGGTATAATGTTCGATCCAAACGCCAACTACACCTTCATAGTAAAGCGTAGGAATGGAAGGACGAGAGTATTCCTACAGGTCATAGTAAAGGATGTGGAGAAGAGGAACCTAAAACCGAGAATGCAGAGTCTACTCACTAGCATCCTCAAACACCTTAGATCACATGGTGTAGAGGCAGAACTTATCGAGGTCGAAGAGGTAGGTGAAATTGTAAAATTTAAGAAGAGAGGAGTTCATGGACAACTACTCATCATCACTATGGTAATAGGCCTTTTAGTACTCATAGGTTTTAGGATAAACCTCATACTGCACAGGGGCTATCCGGTAACACTTTTCGATGCAGTATTCCTATATGCACTGGCCTCAGTACTTCCCGTAGCTTTTACGAGAAAGCCTCATTATAAGATAGCCTCTCCACTTAAGGTATTACTATCAAATGAATCCGTGTACACTATACCATCTCCATACGATGTCTATAATGCGAGTAGGTGGGTTCATCAGATCTTTAATACCTCTGGAGACTTCACTCTAACCCTAAAACTGAGACCAGCACCACGAGCAGTAATTGATGCTATAGAGAGTAAGGCATACAAACTATACGAATGGGGACAGGCCTTTGATAAGCTAAAGACCATAACTAGGTCTAAGCGATATTATACTATAGCCGAGAGAAGGTTCAAGAGCAAAGAAAGGCTATACGTCGGAAAGGCTATACTTCTGAGCCCTGAAAAGGAGGTACTAGAACAACTATCGGAAGTGATGCAACAGCTAAATATGAGATTTAGTGGAATCCTTTTCAAATCATATGTAGGAGATATAGTGTATGGCTACGCATCTAACCCCAAGGGTAAGGAGGAAAGCTTATTCTACACCTACGACCTGATCCCTCTCTCCCCTTTAGCTATAGTACCCCCTGAGGAGGCTGTCGGAGGCATAGTCTTAGGCGAGGATGAGTACGGTAGAGAGGTTTACATAGACTTCACTAAACTACCCAACTTCCATGGGATAATCTTAGGGTCTACGGGGTCTGGTAAGTCTACTCTGGCTAGAAGCTTAATCCTAGACCTACAAGAACAGGGAATTAACTCATTAATCATAGATCCACTGGGTGAGTACGGTAAGTTGATGAAGCTAATGAATGGAATAGTATTGGACATGAGCGTGAATACAATAGATCCCCTAGAACTTCACGGGATGAAACCCGAGATAAGAGCGGAAAGCATAGCATGGGCATGCTCGCTTATATTTGAACTGACACCAGTACAGAGAGATCTACTAAGGGAGACAATATTAACTTATTACAAGGCAGGGGAACCTTTTACTCTGAACGATGTACTCGATACGCTTAGAGCATTAGAGAAGCCCATAGCACAAGACTTAATAGCTAGGATAGGACCAGCATTCAGTCTCTTCTCCTCTCCAAGTCTCTCTATCTCAGATGTTCTTAGTGAGCTTAAGCCCATGGCACTTGTGTACAGATCTCCTGATGGGACTATGCTTAGTGAGGATGTGTCCAAGTTCGTTACCTGGGTAGTCTTAGACCAGATATACTCCTACATGATGAGAGAGGGTATAGTACACAGACCCAGAATCGCAGTATTCATCGATGAGGGGCATAGATTACTGAGGCTACCTGGAGAGGAAAGTATAATAGTGAGATTGTACAGAGAGACTAGGAAGTTCGGATTTTCAATAATAACAATAACACAAGTACCCACAGACATTCCCACAATCCTATATGAACTAGCTGGATTCATAATAGTACTAACCGGTCCTGAAAGGTACGTACGATCCCTAACGTCAGTACTCAGAATGCCTGAAGATGTGGCAGAGTGGTTATCCTTCAATAGCATAGGATGCGGAGCAGTGATAAGATATGGAGATCCCAGACCTAGATGCGTAAGATTAAGAGTAAGAGAAGAGGCTATAAAAACTTCTAAATGAAGTTCCATAGGAATGGTGCCGGGGGCGGGATTTGAACCCGCGACAACCGGATCCCTCATCTAGCCCTTATATTCGTAGATTATGAGTCCGGCGCCCTCACCAGGCTAGGCGACCCCGGCGCTATGCGAGTTAGAGTATATACTCTGTGACCTAAGCGATCACAGAGCCTCAGTTTACTATACCTCCTAAAGTTTTAAACTTTACTTGACCTATGAGAGAGGATGAGAGGATCAGGACAGCTAGAGTTATATGATTAGCAGATAGTATTGAGCTCAAGATCTCTTAGTACCTTTAATCATCATTACTTCAATTTTAACAGAGTTCGGGATGTCTATATTACTCAGTATCCTTCTAAATTCTGTTTCATTACATTCTAGAAAGAGTTTACATCGATACACTCTTATCCTCTTCCTATAATGTTTAATTAAAAGTATTCTAGTGGGTAAGTGTACAGGTCCCTTCACATTTATACCTAGTCTTTTACAAATGTTCTTAACCTTACTACACACATTATATACATCCTTGGATACGGTACTCTGTAGTCTAATTGCTATCATCTTCACTATCCCCTAAACTCTTTCTTGCTCTAGTTTTCGTTCTTAACTCTGGGTATATCAGTATCTCTCTAAGTCCTTTATCATCTATAATACATTTTATCCTACCCTTTAATCCTCTAGCCTTGCTAAGGGTGAGAGCTACACCATAGATGTCTCCTGCAGACATTGCTAGATGGCATGTAAGGAGGATATAGGATAGTACGCCTAAATGCCCTACATAGAACCATGTGATCAGGTACTCTCTACAATATAAGGTCATAATAATTAGGATGAGAGATATGAGTTGGGGGGATAGTGCGGTCACTATATACTGACCTATACTCATCTCATCATATAGTATCATTAAGGCTAGAGGTATACCTACTTTAGATACTATACGAGGTCTAATACCTTTAATGCCAAAGCTGATCATAGATAGTATATGGATAGTTTCATGAAGAAACGTCATAATCAGTACGATAGCTATTAGTAGGGGTACATTAATGAAGGAAAGCTCCAGGGATTTCACAAGAAAGTAGAGCGGTAGAGTGCTCGTCAGTATTATGAGCATTAGGAGGCCTATTAGAATAGCATCCCTCACTCCTAATTGTATACGGATGTACTCTTTCAAGTCATGCCCCATAATAGTTAACATAGGTTATTCAAATACTTGTCTAGGTAGAGTATGGAGTAGACAAGTAACTATGTAGGCTATATAAATAATTCTAACAAATACTTAAAATATTTAGGTAGTATCTTACTTCATGTATGTCGAGGTCATTCCAGAGGAGGGTACAACTGACAGGAGGAGCTACACTAATAGTATCTCTACCTAAGGAATGGGTCCGCAGAGTGAACATTAAGGCCGGAGATATAGTGACTGTAATACCGCAACCCGATAATAGTCTCAAGATAGTACCAGGGAGGAAGAAACTCCTAATACCTACCAGAGTAGTGATGCAGGTAGATGAGGACATGGATCCTAAGACAGCTGTGAGAGAACTCATAGCTAGGTACCTTGTCGGGTACGAGACCATAGAGGTGAGGTTCTCCGGAGAGTCATACACATATAAGAAGATGATGAGGGAGATCGTCTCTAAGAAGATGATAGGAGTTGAGGTAGTAGAAGAGACCGTGGACTCTATAGTGTTCCAGTGTCTAGCTGGACCTAGAGAACTACCAGCAGTAAGTGCGCTTAGAAGAATGATGACTGTAACCGCTAATATGCTCATCGATGTGGTAGGATGTATAGACGACTATAATAGAAGCGTACTCGAGGAGATAGAGATAAGAGAAGATACTGTGGACAAACTCTACTTCTACATCGTAAGACAATTGAAATCTGTTGCAATGGGATTAGTACTACCACATGAAATAGGCTTGGATAGTATAAGAGATGCCCTAGGATACCGCTTAATCGTCAAGAGTACTGAGAGGATAGCTGATCATATTAATAGAATAGCACACACTCTCCTGGAAAACGGTCCATTGAAACCGAGACACATGGTGAAATCTCTAAAGGAGCTGGGAATGGAATCTGTAGATACGTTTAGTATGACCATAACGGCAATGTTCAAACGAGACAAGAATAAAGGACACGAAGTAGTACAGAGGAGTAGAGTACTCAAGTCTAAAGTAGGAGATTTCATTCAAACACTATTAGAGAGTAGAATTAGCACCCAAGATATGATAGCAATGAGACTTATCATAGAGAGCCTCGAAAGAGTATCAGACTACAGTGCCGATATAGCCGAGATAGTGATAAATCTCATGACAGAACCACCCATCAAGTACTAGAGCATAGGGATAGTTGGAAGATCGAGAACAGTGGAAGTATAAGTCTAGGTTATCTAAATAGAAGCTCTATCTCCGATGATAAATAATCTCTTTCTACCTCCTCCTATCCTCCTTACTGATGATTCCATCTCCGGTATAGGTTTAAGGCCTAGTTGTGGTGCGATTTCATCTACTAGTCTCCAGAATATGTGGGCTTCTACAGCTGAAAATGAAGATCTACCAAGCCAGGTGAAGAATTGTTTTGCCTTTACACTTAATACCATTCCCCTTGTGCACTTTATCTTGCTTTCCAACCACATTCTCACAGTCTCTCTAGCTTCAATCCATGTGAGCGTTATCATACACCCATTATCCATACCGTTATTTATCCTAGCACCTCTTTTCATACTATATACCTGGTACAATTCCTCAACTATTTTTAAAAGTAGTATTAAGACTAGAGTGAAAGTAAATTAATACACTATCTCAGTACCTATCCTCTCACCATTAAGAGTCCGTAGAATGTTGTCAGGGGGTCTTCCACAGATAACAAAGGTCCTAATCCTAGATCTTTTAAGTATCCTTATAGTATAAGAATCCAGTAGTGCGTATGAACCAGCATAGTACTCCTGTACTATGAGTTTCTCAAGCTCATCCACATGAACTCTCTCCAACCTTCTAGCACTAGGATCCTTCTTAGGATCAGAGGTGTAGATTCCATCTACATCAGTGGCTAGTATTAGAAGTTCAGAAAGCCCAACCTCGGCCACTAGAGCCGCAACTGTAGTCGTAGACTGACCCGGTTGTAGTCCACCAAGTACTATAACATTACTACTCGAGAGGGCTCTCAAATACTCCTCTATACTAGTGGGCACGAAGGGATAGGCTATGTCACTTAAGAGAGATATTAGAGCGATAGCATTCAATCTAGTTACCCATATGCCCAAAATATCCTTCAATCCCTCTGGAACAGAGGTATCTGAAAGAGCTCTTATATACTCTCTAGCTATATTACCACCACCTACTACTACTGTCAGTTTAGACACTCTACGGTGTACCCTCCTAAGGACATCAGCTATAGAGATAAGATAATCAGCATCTATCGGCTTTCCCTCCGTCGACAGGAGATGACCTCCTATCTTGATAGTTACCCTCAATACGCTCAACCATTTAAGAAGAAATAAATAGTACTAAAAAGCTTAATTAACCCCTAACTACCTAAGCTGGCATGTGGAGAGTAGAGAGGGTAAAGAATGTCTATGAAAGATGAGGTAGAGATATTTAAACTAGAACACCTACTCAGAGAACTAAAAAAGAAAGAGGGTAGGGGTACGGAGCTCATATCATTATACATACCAGCTGGGAGGCCGATCTCCGATGTAATGAGCGTACTCAGACAAGAGTACTCTACGGCTCAGAATATCAAGGATCGAACTACGAGACATCATGTACTCGAAGCACTTACTAGTATAATGCAGAGATTAAAACTACTTCCTAAGACCCCACCTAATGGACTAATAGTGTTCTGCGGATACGTGGCCAGCGATGTTCCTGGAAAGGAAAGAATGGAAGTACACCTGATAGAGCCTCCAGAGAAGCTTAAGACATGGCTTTATCGCTGTGATTCGGTATTTCATGTTGAGATATTGGAGGAGATGATAAAGGAAAGAGATACTTATGGTCTCATAGTACTAGATAGATCAGAAGCTGTATTCGGTATACTGAGGGGAAGGAGTATCAGAATACTCAAGAGGATAACTTCAGGAGTACCAGGAAAGCACAGAGCTGGAGGGCAGTCAGCTAGAAGATTTGAGAGGGTAATAGAGCAACTAGTCCACGAATTCTACAAGAGAATAGGAGAGTACGCTAATAGGCTATTTCTAGAACTACAAGATCTCAAAGGAGTGATCATAGGGGGTCCAGGACCAACTAAGGAGGAGTTTGTGAAAGGAGATTATCTACATTATGAGTTAAAGGATAAAATACTGGGAATAGTGGATACTGGATATAGTGGTGAGGAAGGAATATATGAACTAGTCAAGAGGTCTGTGGATATTGTCAAGGGCGTAAGGCTTTTCGAGGAGAAAAAAGTGTTTCAAGAGTTTATGCATCACGTAGCAAGGGATACAGGACTAGCTACCTACGGTGAGAAGGAGGTGAGACTAGCACTTCAAATGGCAGCAGTAGATAAACTACTATTATCAGAACAGTTGAACAAGTACCATGTAAAAGCAAAATGCCCAAATTGCACCTACAAATTCGAGCTTACTATAGAGGGTGAGGTGAGTGTTGTAAAGTGTCCAAAATGTGGTTTTCAAGCGGATATAGAATTTAAGGAACACCTAATAGAGGAACTAGGTAGAATGGCTAAGAATACAGGTGCCAAGGTTTTCATACTATCTGATGAGACCGAGGAGGGTAAAATTTTGAGGAGGACATTCGGAGGTGTGGCGGCAGTACTCAGGTTCAGGATTTAAGAGTGCCTTGAGAAAGAGGAAATTAGAACTAATACTAGAGAGGGTACCAGAGATTCCCAGACCGAGAGTAGAGCTAGAACAGTACACTATAGACAGTAGACTAGCGGCAACAATCCTATGGATAGCAGAGTTCAGCTATAGTGATATATACGATAGGCTCGTACTGGATCTAGGTTGTGGTACAGCTAGGCTACTGATAGGGGCACTAATCCTAGGAGCTAGATATGGAGTTGGAGTGGATATAGATAGGACATCATTAAATCTCGCTAGAGATTTCCTAGCTGATAGTAATCTTTATACAAAAGCTGACCTCATATGTGCCGATATAGAACACCTCCCAATAAGGGTATCCAATGCTACAACAGTTCAAAATCCTCCATTTGGTGTTCATAGAAAGGGATATGACGTATTGTTTTTAAGGATGGCTATAGAAGTATCCAATGTAGTATACTCAGTCCATAAGAAGTCATCAATAGACTACGTACTAAAAGAGCTAGAGGAGATGGATTTGAATACAAAGATAATACTCGTGGATAAGGTAATGTTACCACCCAGGATGCCATTCCATATTAAGAGAATGCACGAGGTAGAGATAGCAGTAGTGAGGGTGGAGAAGGAGGGAGAATATGGAGGATATAGCTATACCAGGTAGTAAGATCGCAGTAATAGAGGAGTTCCTACCCGGTACTAATACCTACGTTCTTGAGGATCGAATACTACCTACTGTAATAGGGAGAGTAATGAGAGACCTTGAACAACATATAATAAGAGTAGAGGCTGTAAACACACCACTAGTACCCAGAGTAGGAGATACCGTATACGCTGAGGTCACTGGTACTAGAAATTCCATAATAGCTAAAACCGAAATCTTTATGATAGAAAAGAAGGGGATACTACACACACCCTTCTCTGGAATAGTACACTGCGCTGATGTATCTTCGACTTATGTTAAGGATATCCATGATGTAATGAGAATAGGAGATATAATAAGAGCTAAGGTAATAGGTAGGAATAGTCCACCATTCCTCCTCAGTACTACTGGTATCGATTATGGAGTAGTACTAGCCAAGTGTAACTACTGTCTAAAACCCCTAATCCTAAGAGACAACTACCTCTACTGTACAAACTGTAGGAGAATCATTAGGCGAAAGATATCCTCCCTCTACATACTCAAAAGGTGACCTAGTGTGAAGGGTAGGATATCGAGAACCATATGTCTAACTGTACCGAATGAGATCTTAGAAGAGTACCTAAGCAAACTACAGCTTAGAGCTAAATCTATGGATATGTGTGTGAAGACTAAATTAAACCACGTTAAGGTGACCTTTTACGGAGATCCAGAGGAAGTGCAGAGAGCAGTATATGAGGCGAAAAGGCTATTAAGGGAGCTCACTGGAACACTAAAACCTACCCGCTCTGGATTCTTCAAATATAGATTAAGTAGAGTACTCTCGGAAGCTGAGCTTAAAGTGGCTATACCCCTAGAGCTACTAGAAATAGCTCTTAATCTATCGGGCTATGAGACTAAGATAGTAAAGGGGAATATCATGAGTAAGGCAAATTATAAACTAGTCCTCGATACGATCAAGAGGATATCCGAAATATACTATGAATCACTTAAGATTAAACTCCCTAGTAATGTTAGAAGGCTCGTAGTACTCTACTCACTACTCACAAATAGGTCTCTAAAGAGCGCTATTCATGATCTCCTCAACAGGGGCATATTAGTGGAGGGTAGATTGGGCGTAGCTCCCAATAAAGATATAACACAGCTATACAAGATCTTAAAAGAGGAGCTGGTCGGAGTTGATAGTGAGAGTAAGAGATAGAGGAGAAAATTACATAGAAATAGAACTACCAGAGGAAGGACACACTCTCTGTAACCTTCTCGTAGATTTTCTCAACAGAAGATCCGATGTAGAATATGCAGCCTACACTATAGACCATCCACTCATAGGAGTGCCGAGAATATTTGTAAGGACTAAAGGGAATAGAAGACCAGAAGAGGTAATAATAGAAGCGATAGATGAAGCTCTCACTACCTTAGATAAGTTAGATAGCAGATTGAGGAAGGCACTTCATGAAAGTAGTCCTTCTGAGGGATAAAGGACTTGCATCCCTAGGAGACTCCATAGTCAATTTCCTAGCCTCAGCTATAATGACAATGACTAGAGGAAGGCCTTATGGGATAAAGGTATCCGATAAACTGCTTGTAAGAGTAGCGGAAGAATTAGGGCTCAGAGAACACTTTAAGGGGAAGTCCAAAGGAGAAATAGGTAATGCAGTAGAGGCAATATTCGCAATCCTGTGGTTAAGAGATGAACTAGACCTGGAGAGAGCAGTAAAAGATGCTGTGAGCGTGATCTCTCGCAGAGGCGAAAGCTCAGAAGAAGATCTAGTAGAAGGTCTTAAACATATTTTGATGACTTATGGTAAATCTATACTTGAAGATCTCAGCTCATGAAACCAAGTATAAAAGTCGCCTTCTCAATTACTTCTCTACAGAACCTAACTATATCCTTACCAATACACTGGTGTTTTATCAGGGAATACAGTTCCTCAAGGAGTATTCTTAAGTAGAGTACTAGGATGCTTGGCTCGTTCTTTTCAATCACTTTCCCAATAGTACTCGAAAATTTCATTAGATGAAGTACTAGTCTTAGAGCATTTCCCTTAGACTTTTCCTGCTCAATATGTCGGATAAGCTCTCTTACGCGTACTAGTAGGTCCAGGAATGAGGCACACTTTAAGAGTAATTCTTCATCTCTGAGGTCTACATCTACATTTCTCTTATTTAGTACTAGGGATAGTCTCAGAACCTCCTTAGAACGGTCATAGTCTCCTACAACACTCTCTATCATCTTCAGAATCTCCTCTAGATTCATATCGTGAGGTTGAACCCTACCCACTCCTACTAATTTTACCCTATTGGTATTCGATACTCCAACTAGATATGCTACTTCCTTGAGTATTCTAGACATTAAAAACTCCTCTAGCGTACTGAGAAGTATGAGTACTTGATCTGCCTCTACCTTCTCTAGAAGCCAGAGATCTACGAGCAATCTTCTAATACCGTATGTAGGTAGACCGCTTTTATCCATTACTACTAGTCTTCCAGGATACGAGAGAGTCTCGACTTCTACTCCCTTCTCTGTATACCCTACTCTAAGGGCTTTGGAGATCCCCTCAGTAAGCCTATGTATCATTCCATAGCGTATCAGTACTTCACTTTCGAGTACTACTTCTATATCCAACTTACACAGTTTGAAAAGAGGGGATAGATGACTGTAGACTTTATCGGCTATCACCTTTGTATCACGGGAACCTTTTAATACGGCTCTATGTATTTGATTCCATTCATCTTCTATATTACTTACATCCTTTACAATATCCATTATATGATCAATAGCACTACCATACCTATCCTTAAGCTCAGCTAATTCACCTACTCTACCATCAATATCACTCAGCAGTTTGATAGCATCCTCATGTCTACCCTCTCTTTTTAAATCCTCTAGTCTACTTCTTAACTCTTTTATCTCGGAGAGAATTTTTAGGGTGCGTACAAGTGCGTATGGTGGTAGTAGATCAAGTAAATCCCTATCGTAAGCCCATAAGAGTATGGAAAAATCTCTATCCAAGTCGTCTAGGACGACTATAGGCTTAATCTTAAAACCATGGGTACTGAGAGAACGAGCCAATATCTCGGATAGTATGAGAGATCTTAGAAGTGAAGTACACTTCGTATACACTGAGAGCACACCTACATCCAGTACCACTACGCCTCTTTTCCCCTCAGAAGGCTTATGCGTGGCCTCGAAAGAGCTTGCAGCAGTCATGAAAGCACGATAGAGCAATTCCATCGAGGGAACTACACGTACTACTCCTAGGTCTATAGAGTAGTTCTTGATCAATCCTTTATCCAAAAGCTTACTCAATGCTCTAGCTATTTTCCCATGTTCAGCAACATGTATCACTATATAATCATCATGTATCTCTACATTCTCTATACCTGGTATGTATTCGCTTAAGAGAAGCCTTAAGACTTTAAGGAGATCCATGTTCACCTATCCTTAATAGAGGAGGATAAGTCTTATACCTTCTCCCTTAATACTTATATAAGGGCCCGTAGCGTAGCTTGGATAGCGCGACGGCCTCCGGATTTAAGGGGAGAAAGCCGTAGGTCCCGGGTTCAAATCCCGGCGGGCCCGCTTCGCTTTCTTTTCAGTAGGTTTTAAAAAGAGAAGATACTCTAGGTGTGGGAAAGCTGTACCGGTCAAAACTTACTAGTCCCCTACCACTGATTTATAGAGTTCATGGTTAATAGGTGTAAACCTTAAATAGAGCTGTGTAAAGAGCCATACGGTGTATGTAGAATGAATGTGGAGAGGTCTAAGAAGACCATCCTATGGTTTGAGGAGCTCACTAAAGACGATGTACCCCTGGTGGGGGGTAAGTGTGCGAATCTGGGGGAGATGACTAGGGCTGGCATACCCGTCCCACCGGGTTTCGCTGTATCAGCATATGCATACCAGAGGTTCTTAGAGGAGACGGGAATAAGGGAAAAGGTGTATGGAATAATAAAGGATGTTGTGAAAGAGGGTAAGCCTGAAGAGTATCAAGAGGCTAGTAGGAGGATAAGAGAGCTCATAGAGAGTACACCAATGCCAAAGGATATAGAAGAGGAGATAAAAAGAGCTTATAGAGAGCTCTCCAAGAGGTGTGGAAAAGATGAAGAGTTCGTAGCCGTCAGAAGTAGTGCTACTGCAGAAGATCTACCAGATGCGAGCTTTGCTGGACAGCAGGAGACATTTCTCAATGTCAAGGGAGAGGATGAAGTAGTCAAAATGGTACAGAAGTGCTGGTCAAGTCTTTTCACACCAAGAGCCATATTCTACAGAGAAGAAAAAGGCTTTGCTCATGAAAAGGTGCTGATAAGCGTAGCCGTTCAGAAGATGGTTAATGCTAAGGCTGCAGGAGTAATGTTCACTATACACCCAGTCACTGGAGAGAAGGACAAGATAGTGATAGAGGGTAACTGGGGACTAGGTGAAGCAGTAGTCAGTGGATCTGTGACCCCAGATGAGTGGGTGGTAGACAAGAATACACTAGAGATCATAGATAAGAGGATAGTTGAAAAGACAGTAGAATACATAAGGGATCCAAAGACAGGTAAAACCATACACGCAGAGGTACCACTCGAGAGGAGGAAAGTACCATGTCTTTCAGACGAAGAGGTCAAGAAATTAGCTGAACTAGGAGTAGCTATAGAGAAGCACTATGGAAAGCCACAGGACATAGAGTGGGCAATCGACAGAGACCTACCTTTCCCCGAGAACGTACTTATAGTACAGTCCAGACCTGAAACTGTGTGGAGCGCAAAAGAAGCCAAGAGAGAAGAGGTCAAGACGGTTAAGGTAGCAGAGGCTAAGGCTGTGGTGAGAGGGCTACCAGCTAGTCCTGGAATAGCTGCAGGAAAGGCTAAGGTGGCCTTCAGTCCAGAGGAAGCTGCTAAGCTCATGCAGAAAGGCGATATCCTAGTGACCGTCATGACAAATCCAGACTGGGTACCCTACATGAGAATAGCATCAGCTATAGTCACAGATGAAGGAGGGATGACCTGTCACGCAGCTATAGTCAGTAGAGAGCTAGGAATACCGTGTATAGTAGGGACTAGAGAGGCTACAAAAGTCCTTAAGACGGGAAAGGACTATACAGTAGATGCAAAGACAGGAGTAGTCTACGAGGGAATAGTTGAGGAGGTAGTAAAACCACCTGAAGAGGCTAAGCCCACAGCAGTCCCCTCAGCGGAACTAGCATCTGCTATAGAGATAATACTCAAGGCAGTAAGACCACCCACAGGTACCAAAGTGTACATGAACCTAGGAGTACCCGAGAAGATAAAGGACTACAAGGATCTACCCTTCGATGGTATAGGGCTACTCAGAGTAGAGTTCCTCTTCGCAAGCTATGTAGGAGATCACCCACTGTACCTGCTAGAAACGGGAAGGGGAGATAAACTGATAAATACTATGGCAGATGGGGTCGCTATGGTGGCTAGAGAGATCTATCCAAGACCAGTAGTAGTAAGGTTTAGCGACTTTAAGACTAACGAATATGCCCAACTCAGGGGAGGAGAGAAATACGAACCCCATGAAGATAATCCTATGCTCGGATGGAGAGGAGCCAGTAGGTACATAAGTCCACAGTACGAGAAGGCGTTTAGACTTGAGGTCAGAGCTATAAAGAAGGTCAGAGAAGAGTATGGACTCACTAATGTATGGGTAATGGTTCCCTTCGTGAGAACTCTATGGGAGGCGGAGAAGTTCATAAATATACTAGCAGATGAGGGACTTGAGAGTAGTAGAGACTTCAAGATATGGGCTATGGCAGAGGTCCCCTCAATAGTACTCTGTATAGACCTCTTCAGCAAGTACTTCGATGGATTCAGTATAGGGACAAATGACCTAACACAGCTAGTACTGGGAACCGATAGAGACTCAGCCATACTACCGGCCATAGACAAGAGGTACTTCGATGAGAGGGATATAGCGGTAAGGCGGGCAGTGTACATGTTGATAAGAGGGGCTCATGAGAGCCCCTACGGATACAGGACTATCTCGATATGTGGACAGGCGCCCAGCGTCTACCCAGAGTTCACAGCCTTCCTAGTTAGAGCTGGGATAGATTCGATAAGCGTAAACCCCGACGTGGTCATACAGACCAGGTACCTAGTGGCTAGTGTAGAGAACAGACTCCAGCTAGAGGAACAGTACGGCTATAGACCTCCATGGAAGAGTCCAGTCAAGCGCATCCACGAGATCTGGCCAGATTGGTTAACGGAAGAGTAAACTAACGCTGTGGCTTTAGATATTATAAGCCTATCCTTACATCTCTTTCCTCATTTTTTCAATTCTCTATTTACATCAATGAAACACTACTACAGGTCTTTTATCCTCTCTCCTTATAGAATATAATTAGGGCTGTGAAGACTCCAGTTACGAGTTGATAGTACGCATAGGTAGCTAGGCCATTAGTAAGATATTGAGGTAAGTAAGGTATTAGAATTGCGGTAGCTATGAGTAATCCTATGGCTGGTATTATAAAGAATGCATGAGGAGACTCCTCCAAGTACTCTAAAAACCTAATGTACTTTTCATTGTATATTACTACTTTGAACCTGTCTAATAGCACTACGGATCCCAACCTGTACTCTATACCCATTATAAGTAGCAAGATTGAGGTCAGAGTTAATGAGGCAAACGAACGTATTAGTATTCCTGAAATAACGATGGACGCGAGTGATATTAGAATAATACGATACCTACTTTTCATTACTGCAATCACATCCATTATATACACTAGCTGAAGCGTTATTAGTAGGAATCTATCATAGGGAAGTCCATAGTATTTCCAAAATTCTATCCTACAGGAGATTAGAGATGTGACGACTACATCAATTATGAGGTTGAGCTGTCTTATAATATCACCTAAAGTCATCTCCATAGACATGCTATGAACACTATAGGAACTGTTCTGCACTTTCTAAAGAATAACAGGTCTAGATATATAAGTAACTCAGAAAACCTTACGGATGTGCGATAAAGTAGAGAAGCATTGTCCATGGAGAAATTATGTTCCAGCAAGATGACCTTAACAACTAAGAAGAGATATAGGGATGGATCTTTCATCAGAACTAAGCCTAAAGTACGTACTGAATCTCAAGACTTTCCTATAAGCTCTATCCACAAGCGATGGAGTTATCTCTATCGGGTATGTGAGTCTGCTCAATGTACCACTTTTTAGACTTTATACCAGATCTTCTTTATCTACTAAGTCAGCTACCTTTTTCCTTAATTACATTTGATAAGTACTCCTCGAATTCTATAGTACTCTTCTCCCAGTCGAAGTTATAGGAGTACTCTAGTGCGTGTTTGGAAATCTCTCTTCTGAGATTTTCATCCTCTAATAGGATAGTTACTGATTGGGCTAGTCCTTCTATATTTCCATATCTAATTAAAAATCCAGTCTTTCCATTAATTATGGTCTCTTTGAGTGCACCAACATTATACGCTACAGCCGGAGTTGCACAAGAGGCGGCCTCCATTATTGTCATACCCCACCCCTCCATCTCTGAGGTACAGAGCATTACCCATGACTTCTGCAAGAGTTCTATCTTCTCATCTTCACTAATCCTTCCTGTGAGAATGATGTTCGATAGTTTCATTTCTCTGATTAACTTCTTCACTTCTGGGAATGCCTCACCATATCCTACCATGATCATCCCGGCATCCTTAACTACCTCTCTTACTAGTTTAAAGACCCTGAGAGCGTGATCGGGATGCTTATATCTCTTCATTCTACCCATCCATAGTAGTGTAGGGCGTTCAGCTTTCTCTCCTGGTCTGTACTTTTCATGATCTACTCCTGGATATATTACCTCTACTCTCTCTGAAGGTACCTTGAGTTTCTCTACTAGATCTTTCCTAGTAGTTCTAGAGACTGCTACTATCCTCTTGTAGTGTCTTATGAATCTCTCAGCTCTTTTAATTATATATCTTAAGGGTTGATTTACCTCTACCTCCAGCACCTCTTGGTGTACATGGTGTACAATGGCTACAACTGGTTGCCTTGTAAAGGCATATGAGAAGAAGGGTACGGCATGTGCTATGTCATCTATTATAACATCGTAGTCCTCAGATCTCCTCAATACAAAGTAAGGCGCGTAAAGATGTAGTGCATACTTACCACCAAACCTCTTAACTAATATCCCATCTATGACCTCCTCCTTCGGAGATCCCAAATAACGTTCTGATAGGAGAGTAATCTCATGCCCCCTCTTCACGAGTCTCTTTGCTATCTCTAAGAGATGTACCTCAGCGCCTCCAGCCTGAGGATGCTTAGGACATCTATGGTTTATCCATAATATCTCCACAGCTCTCTCCCTGCTCAGTAACGAAGCCTATGGTATATTAATGTGATAAGCCTTTCGGGTATTAAGCGTATCAGTGGCGACATCTTTATCCTAAGTCCTATCAGGGATATTAGCATGATAAGTATAGTTCTTCTAAGCTTTAGTTTAGACCCTTCCCTATGCATCCAGGTTATCGGAACCTCCTTTACTTCATACCCCCTTCTAACAACCCTATAGAGTAGTTCAACATCGAAGGCCATGTTTGAGAGGCCTAGTTCACCTGTTACATCTTCTATAACATACCGTCTAAAGGCCTTAGCACCACACTGTGTGTCTTTAAAGTATAGACCGAAAAGCAATCTGACTAGTAAGTTGAACCCTCTGCTTGCGATCTTCCTAGTGAGAGGCTGTTCTCTTAAGACTCTAGCACCCCTAATCCATCTAGAGCCTATGGCTCCATCGTATTTCATAGCCACTTGTACTAGTTTATCTAGCTCCTCTGGAGGTACTGCACCATCAGCATCAACAAAAGCAATTACATCGCCTTTAGCTAACTTAAAACCTGCTCTTATACTACCTCCCTTACCCATTCTGAGAGGATATGATAAGTGTGTCACTCCTGTAAAGTTCTTAGAGAATTTGTCGACTATAGTGGAAGTGTCATCAGTACAACCATCAGTTATAACTATGAGCTCAAATCTATCACCGTATTTTTTGCTGAAATAGTTCAGATATCGAAGTAGATTCCCATAAATTCTATTTTCTTCATTCCAAGCTGGTATTATTATTGATACTCTTGGAGAGAGATCATATACTAAGGTCGATAATATGTTATCCTGTGAAGCGGCTTTAGAGATAGTACTATGCGTAGTCATTCAGTTTCACTTATACATATTTTCTTCATAAATAAGTATTTCGCATTTTAGAGTTAAATATACCCTCGGGTTATAATTATTAGAATCACAGTAGGGATTACATAGATGGAAATACTAGTGGAAATAATCAAGAGGAAATGTGAGACCTTTTTGATAGTGGCTATGGTAATTTACATATTATATACATCATCACTCACAATTTACAAACACTACTCCTTCCAAAGTTCATGGCTTGACCTAGGAGTTCATGCTCATGCACTGTGGAGAGCGGTATTTATGGGTGAGTTACTTACATGTGGGGGATTCTTTAGAGGACATTTCACACCCATACTCCTAACTCTAATCCCTATCTACGCACTAGTTCCTAGAGTGGAAACTCTACTGGTAGTACAATCGATTACACTGGCATCGGGAGCGCTTATAATATATTATATTGCTGGCATGAAGTTCAACTCAAAAATAGATGCACTGATATTAGCACTCATATATCTCTTATACCTACCTCTTCATGATCTCCACTGGTTCGACTTCCACTTCGAGATCTTCATACCCATTACACTATTACTAGTATATCTAACATATGAGCTGAGGATGTATAAGCTGACACTACTATCCTCTATACTAGCTCTTAGTTGTTGCGAATTTATGCCCATAATAGTAGTAGCCTTTTCTCTCTACTTTATACTGAATAGGAAGCTTAGTGATAACGGAAGAGCTTTGAAGTACAGTCTACTTCTACTATGGATCTCCGCCCTATGGCTACCCTTCTCCCTATCCACAATGAGGACTCTATCTTCGGGGAAGGAACTAACTCGACTAGGAGAGGTATGGAGATGGAGATTACTTCTCAGAGAGCCCTTAACTGCTTTAAGGTTACTTGATAAGGAGAGAATACTGTATCCAGTATACCTATTGAGTCCTCTTTTCTTTATCCCTCTAGCTGGAGTAATGGAAACTATATTCTTGCTAGGAGCATGGATTGTCCCAGCATGGCTTTCAAATTATCCATTTCACTATGGTGGATACTATGCGTATCAGCATCAGTACGGTGCATTTATTATAGCACAGGCCTTCATAGCTCTAATCAACGGATTGAAGTACTTGAAGATGGGATCTACTAGTAGGAGGAAATTACTCATGATGATGCTCTTACTGAATGCTCTAAACTCGGTGCTTCTCTCTCCAATGGGCATGGGTTTACTACATCATCCTAAGAGACCCTATATATCAGATCATGATAAATTGCTACATCGTATAATCTCCTATTACATTCCCCCAGACGCCCCTGTACTGACACAGAACGATCTGGGAGCGCATTTGTGTAATAGAGAGCAAGTCTACTGCTGGCCGCTTAGAGGTTACAGTAGGAACCCCCCGAGGTACATTCCGAGAGATGTAGAGTACATACTCATGGATCTAAGTACTATATGGTCTGCACTAATATCCCACTATGCACTTATCTCACTAGCCAATAAGACCTATGGAATTTTACTGGCCATAGACTATGTACTATTACTGAAGTATAACTATAGTAGAGATCCTATAGAGTTGAACCTAGAGAGAGGATACCTACTTAGAGTCTACAGGCATATGAATGAGAGTAGGGATCTTCTACTAGAGATGCCTGTAAGCACTCTAGAACATTTAGGAAGATTCAGCGTACTCAAAGAGGTGGACGTAGAAGTTATAGCTGAGTTGTACCTACCTCAGAGTGGTGTGTATAGGTTTTTAATAGAGCCTAACTCCACGATAGCCTTCTACATAGATAATTTACTAGTAGGCATAGGTAAGAAAATTTACCTAAAGTGTGGATGGCATGTACTAAGGCTTGTGCAATACGGCAAACCCGTGGGAGTAACAGTTTACTGGACAACTCCTCGGAATAATTATAGTGAACCCATTCCTTTAGAGTACGTCAAACCCCTAGTCAAGGTATCTAGACGTTAGGTGCTCGTGGTTTGGGCTCTCGTATTACCAATTGTGAGTAGGTTGAGTAGTAGAAGCAGGTACTCTATCACCTCTCTAGGAGTGAACTTGCTCTTCCCTCTCTCTCTAGCGCGAAACCTATAAGGTATCTCCACTACATGCTCATAATCACCCTTCACCAAGACCTCTAACATCACCTTATAACCAGAGGTTCTCACATTCATTCCTTTGTATACGGACTTCCTGAACATGAAGTATCCAGAGACGACGTCTTTTATTCCCCTTACCTTAGGTAGCAGTACATGAGCTAATAGTACAGCTCCTCTAGATACCACTTTTCTCCATAGGCTCCACCCTTCTATCCCTCCTCCCATCACATACCTAGAGGCTATGACTATATCGTACCCTCTCTTTATTTTCTTCAGCATCTCTGGCAGGAGCTCTGGAGGGTGTTGTAGATCAGCATCAATTATAGCTATTACATGTCCTCTTGCATAATTAATACCACATGCTATTGCTGAACCTAAGCCGAGTCTCATATCCCTCCTAATTACCTTTATATTTCCATACCTATTTCCCATGTCTTCTGCTAGATCTGCTGTTCCATCAGGACTATTATCATCAACCACGAGTATCTCTATAGGAATGCCCTTGAGGCATTTCTCTATACGTTCTATCAAAGGGACTATGTTCTCCCTCTCGTTATACGTGGGGATCACTATGGATAGCTCTATATCCTTCATTATCATTTCTATAAGCTATAGTGTGAATTAAATTTTTCTACCCTAATAGAGATGGAGCCCTATGCCTTATGAGTGTAGTACGTTGTGGTCGCGAACTATATTTTTACTTTTTAACAAATGTGTACCTTCTAAATTTTAAAAGTCAATGTACTACTATTAGAACAACACTTATACTCATTATTTAAATTTTAGAAGGCATATATTCTATAAAAATGCACATCAGTGTTCATAATAAGCCTGTGTGGATATGGAAAAGTATATAAGTATTGATTATTTCATAATTAAGAAGAAAGGTGTATATCGTGAAGAAGGTACTAAAAAATAAGAAAGCAATGGCTGCACTGCAGGCAGCAATACTGACAGGAATAAGCATTGCAGTAGCACTGATAGTGGGATACTGGATATGGACAGTGGTCGTGGGAAGCATAAGGACAGAGAGACTACAGCTATCTATACCATATGCGAAATTCAATTCAGGTGAAGGTAAATGGGAAGTATCCATTAAAGTAATGAACAAAGGACCCAGCGATTCTACGATTACAGATATTAGAATAAACGGAAGATCATACACTGATTGGAACGTAGGTGGACAAACCTACGTGAGTGTAACTGGAATATCGTTGCCATATTCCCTCACCTCTGGTAAGGATGTCACTGTAACAATTAAACTTAAAAAGGATCCGTTCACAGCAGGGCAGACTGTTGAGGTAGCCTTTGTAACAGCTGCAAACCAGGTATACACTTCTAGCGTGGCTCTACCCTAAAGGTTTATATATACTATTTTTTTAAGAATAACATTAAGCTAGTCGGGGATATATGTGAAGAAAGTATTGAAAATAGGGAAAAGAAAGAAGAAGAAAGAGGAGAAAGAGGCTAAACCTCCCGTTAAAATAGAGCCCTTGGATGAGATCTACGAAGTAGTTGAAGAGTACAAGATAAGAGGGGATTACGGGAAAGTGGTCATAGCTAAAGATCCTACGGGTAAGTTTAAGTACTTCGTAGTTGAAGAACCATTAACCCAAGAAGAGGAGAAAATGCTGAAAAAGGTCATGGATGATGTCAGGTTTAAGCTACTAAAGGCACCTGAAGAGGACATAGTCAAGGTAGCACTTGATAGAGCGATGGAGATGCTCAAGGAAAACGTGAACAGAGATAAACTAGCCTACTACATTGATAGGGACTACCTAGGCTATGGACCAGTACACCTCATGATACTCGACCCCAACCTAGAGGATATATCCTGCAATGGTATAAACACACCAATATACGTATGGCATAGGAAATATGAATCCATCGAGAGTAATGTGATCATACAAGATCACGAGTACTTAAGATCCTTCATAAGGTCTATTGCTGCTAGATGTGGTAAGCACATCTCAGGAGCCTTCCCCATTCTCGATGCCAC
>CAZFTG010000017.1:0-29171 GCA_964522205.1 uncultured Thermoproteales archaeon | reverse complement strand
CTCCATCTATCACTATGTACAGTAATTTCATCTTAACCCTCGACTACTAATTAACAGTAGTTACTTATTAATCAGACCCCCTTACCTCCATCTCCTCTCATTGATGGAGGTTTTTCTTCTCCTCGCTTCCCTCTCCATCATCTATCGTGGGGGAACTTCATTGTCATAGCCATCCACTCTAGAGGACAGGGGCAACTCCTCGACCGATATTTCGGCTATTTTCCGACTACTTGCTCCCAATACAAAAACAGACTTTAATGGCTTAATAACTATACATTTGTCCTCTATGGTCAATATCAAATCGCTATTCTCATCTATACCTAACCTCTTCCTAACCTCAGCAGGCAGATATAGAACTCCCCTCTTTCCCATCTTAACTTTAAACCTCGTATACGTCAGGCATATCGCCCGTAAAGGTCTAGATATCAACCATTATTCCAGAATATAGGTTTTTCTAGGTTTTCATTCAGAACTAGAAAACTTTAACGACTGAGAAATGATAGACCTCTGAACCATGGTACACCATTAGGAGAGGTTTTTTCTATTTAAGTGGAAGGAATGTCACTCATAACGTAGATGTACATTTTAATACCAGACATTATCTAAAATGTGTTGACATTAAAAGTAAGGGGTATACGGTAGTACAATGGATGCATGAAATTAAAGACATCCTAGAGAGAGAATACGGTATAGAATTAAGGATCGAAGAAGAAGATGGTACGAGTGAGCTTCCTGAAGTCTATCTTGAGAATAAGCTCATCCTTATAGGAGTACCGGGTGAGGAGGGATATCTGATAGAACTCATAAAGCCTGTAATAGAGGAGTATTTGAGTAGATACAGGAAGTAGATCAATAGGATAGCTTAGACAAATTCTGAAGTACGTGTAGAAACATACATATTGACTAGACACATAGCCTTTCTTGTGGATATTGAAAGCTTAGTCCTAGAATTTAAACGTAAAGACTCTAGACTACTTGCTACACTTGCGGAGATATATGGAGAGGATATGGTCGAAGAGAAGCGTAGTCTATACCTAAGTCTACTCGAAAAGTTTATTGATATATTTGGCTATGAGGGGAATATAGTCATATCTAGAGCTCCTGGTAGAGTCAATCTCATGGGTAGACATGTAGATTATATAGGAGGTCCTGTTAATCCCATAGCTACGCACTATGAGATTATATCCCTTGTTAGAAAGAGAGATGATGATAGAGTTGTACTCTATAATACAGATCCCAAGTATAAACCCTTTAGTTTTAGAATATCTGAAGAACTGCCAGAGAGAAAGATTAAAGACTTAAAACAGTGGGATGACTGGACTAGTAAAGAGCATGAAATGAGATTGAAAAGAGGAGAGAAGTACGAGTGGGGAGATTACATAAAAGGGTTGATAATATACCTTCAGGACTACTATAGGTCTCCAAGTGGTGAAATTCTTAAGAGAGTTGGCGGTATAGACGCTCTAGTACATGGTGATATACCACCCAAGAGAGGTCTTAGTTCAAGCTCAGCACTTGTGGTATCCATAGCTATAGCGTTAAGAGAACTGTTCGATCTAGATATACCACTAGGTGAGTTCATAGATAGAGTAGGCTACTCCGAATGGTATAGACTCACCCGTGGTGGTACAGCTGATCATGCTGCTATAATACTCTCAAAAAGAGGATTTGTATCGCACATAAAATGTCTACCTACCCTACCAGAAGAGGTCTCATATGCGCCATTTCCAGAGGAATATGAGGTTATAGTCATAGATTCAGGATTTGAGAGACCAGATACTGAGGATGCTATAAACTATCTTAGAGTGACTGCTGCCGAGTACAGAATAGCCGTACTCCTAGTAAAGAGCAGGTTTAAAGAGTACAGCGATAGAATCATGCTACTTAGGGATATAAGCGTTGAAAATCTTAAAGTTGGTCTTGATAGAATATATGAAATAATAAAGTCACTACCCGAAAGAGCTAGTAGGAAAGACCTCAGGAGAATGTGTGCAGAAGAGTACCTAGAGGAATTAGGGATAATATTCTCCAACCATAAAGAACCCCCACAAGGCTATAAAATCAGACAAAGGACACTATATGGGCTAGCAGAGATTGAGAGATCGAAAGTATTCCCTCACCTACTCAAAAGAGGGGATATAACAAGCATATTTAAACTCATAAAGATATCTCACGATGGTGATAGAGTAGCTAAATTCGATAAATGGGGGAATAGAGTAGAGTGGAATCCATCGATATTCAGTACTGATGAGAGACTAAACGAATTAATAGAGATGATAAAGAGGGGAGTCCTAGAGAGAGCACAGCTCTACTGGCAACCAGGTGGTTATGAGAGGAGTATAGAGCCTATAGACTACATGTGTGATATGATACACTATCATCTGGGGGGATATGCTGAGGCACAACTCATGGGAGCAGGTCTAGGAGGAGGAGTGCTATGTATTACTAGGAAAGATAAGATCAATTTGTTGAGAAGGGTACTTGAGGATACTTATTACGACCGATATGGAATGAGACCGCAGATGCTGTCTATTGAACCTAGCTATGGTGCTTGTATACTCTGTAGGTAGGACTATGTAGGTGGTGGAGGTGGTGGTAGAGGTGGTACTCTAGTGGCTGCGGTCTCGCCAGCAGCTGTCATAGCCTCTTTGAGAGAGCTGTATTTTGTGTACCAGAGTATCGTTATCACTATACCCACTATTAGTATAAGGAGAATACCTATAATGATTCCTAGCAGCGCGAGTGAAGACATCCTTATGGTGTATAGATACCTAAGGTTATTGTCCTCTTGAGTTATCCTAATTCTAGCCCTATTCCAGGAGTCCTCATAGATTAGTACTCCCGCTTCTGCTACCTCAAAACTATAGCCTCTATCATGTAGGTCTTTGTATACTTCTTTTACAAAGTCTTCAAGGACAGGGGCTCTATCCTCATAAAGTCTACTGTATCTAGCTACTGTTATTACCATACAGATCACCTAGATGTTAAAGTTTAATTATATGTATTTAAATAATTAACGGTGGTACATTGAGTAAAGCCATCCCGCGTAGTAAGATAATAGGAATGCAGGTATACACTCCAAGTGCTAGGTTGGTTGGTACTATAAAGGATTTTGGACTAATACCAGGAGAGAGTAGAGTATCCTTAATAGTAGAAACTGTATGGGGAGAGAGTATAGAAATAGACTGGACAGATGTGTCAGCAGTAGGAGATATAGTACTACTAAAAACGGATATGGAGATCCCAGAAGTACCCGCTAAAAGAACTCCTACACCTGGAGAGAGAAAAATATGTCCAACCTGTGGAAAACCTGCGACATGGATTGAACAATATAAGCGTTGGTACTGTTATAATTGTAGAAAATATTTATAGTACAGAGGAATACTATTTGGAGAGAGCGGTTAGTTAATCTCTATTGAAGAGCAGTTTTTTAATAGCCCTATGAAGTGGTGGATACAGTATACCTCTCTCTGTTATTATTCCTGTTATCAGGTTAGGAGGAGTTATATCAAATGCGTAGTAAATAGCGTCTACACTCTCCGGTGTGATCCTATGTCCGTATATATAAATGACCTCTTCACCGGGCCTCTTCTCTATGACGACATCCTCTATTCCTCTCTTAATATCTAGTGTACTCGTAGGGGCTACTGGATAGAAGGGTATTCCTCTCTCTTTACATACTAGAGCTAATAGGTAAGTACCTATCTTGTTTACTAGATATCCATCTCTAGTTATTCTGTCAGCTCCTACAAAGGCTATATCCACTTTTTCCTTTAAGGTCACTATACCAATAGAGTTATCTGTAATCACCTTTACTGGAATACCAGCACGACTTAGTTCAAAGGCTGTCAGTCTAGCTCCTTGGAGATATGGTCTAGTCTCCATTACTATGACTTTTATAGATTTACCTCTTTCTACTGCCGCGTATATGGGAGCTGTGGCAGTACCATAGTACCCTGTAGCTAAGGAGCCCGCATTACATACTGTAATGACAGTATCCCCATCCTCTAGAAGTTTTTCTCCTATTTCACCCATTTTTCTATTTACCTCCTCATCTTCTCTCCATATCTTTAGTGCTTCATCTACAACTGCTCTCACAACTTCATCTACAGTAGTGGCCTTAGTAGCTCTCTTCCTAATTCTCTCTAGTGCCCAGAATAGGTTTACGGCAGTTGGACGTGTAGAGGCGAGAAGTTTACTTGCTTCATCTAAGACTTTAAAGGCCTCAGTAAGATCCTCTGTTTTGAGGTTTTTGACTGCTAATGCTAATCCCATAGCTGCTGCTATACCTATCGCAGGTGCACCTCTTATCTCCATGTCCTTTATGGCTTTTGCTACTCTTCTATAGTCCTCTGTCTCTATATACTCGATCTTATGAGGTAATTTTAATTGATTTAGAATTCTAACTTTTCCATCAACCCACTCTATGGTTCTGGGGATATTTAACATATCATCATCCTATTAATAGTAGTTATTATATGCTTAATAAAGCACTCTTTGAGATGCTGACCCATATTCGATCTGATCTCTTGTGATTGAAGGATCTGTGAATTGAGTTATCTTATTATTTTCAGAGTGATGCTACTCTAGAATGTTGACTTCGTCGATCGCATTATCGCAGTTTAGATCAACTCCCTCGACAACATGTGCTATTACACTATTGTCATAGCGGTTTCCATCAGCTATTTTACTTGGATATCTGTTTAGAGCTATTATTGATGCAATAGTACCACATGTACTCTTGCCAGCTATTAAGAGTAGATCTAGATTTTCATTGTATGGGTTTGATATCAATTCAATTACTCCATTTACTTCTTCAGTATAAACTTTTCCAGAGAGAGTACTAACTATATTATTACCACTCTCTATACTGAACTTTATCGGTAAAATGTCATTTATTTTATATGTTATCATATTGACCATGGGATTACCTAGGAGTATTACATTACTAGAGCTTAGATCTTCCTTAGTCACTTCAGTATCTAGCTTAACGTTTAGTATATCGTAACGACTTGAGATAGTACCTAATTTGAATACAGTCTCTATTATCATATAGTGATCTTTTCCCCTACACATGAACCTTCCATGAGGTTCGGGGTTGCTGAGTACTAGGGTTATTTTTTCCTCTCTTCCTAAAATCTCCATGAGAAACCTGGGAAGTTTTTCAATTGCCTCGGTATGTTCTTCTCTAGTTTTTAGGAGTATAGCAAAACCTTCAGAGGATAATTTGATAAGTCTAGCCATTCTTCTACGTAGTCTAACCCTTTTAACCTCTTCTACTAGTCCTGTCTCTTTTAGAACCTTAATGTGATAGTTCGCCAGCTGTTGACTTATGTTGAGCTCTTCTGCTATTTGCTGAGAATACATAACCTGCTCTGATAACATCTTGAGTATCTTTATCCTGAGGGGGTGGGAAAGGGCCTTAAAATATTTCTCACTATCTATTAAACTAACAATCCCCTTGATCTTATTAGTACTAGGGTCTAATATTATGCACTTCTTCAAATGAACACCCCCTTAGGCTTTAGGGGGATCTTCTAAAAAGTAAGCTATCTACCATATAAGCTTCTCCTCTGATCTATTATAATAATGTCTTGAATATACTCAATTCATAAAGGTATAAAGTTGATTTAAATAATATATTATTAATTATCTATTCATATTATTATATATATGGATTATTTTTTTAGCAGCAGCAGTAGCACTATCTCCAAATACCACTATCATAGGTTCCTTTCCCCAATCGCCTCTATGGAATATTATATCTGGCATGCATCCTATCCTCCTAACAGCACTATCGACACCCCACTTAACAGTCATTCCCTCAACACTTTTCACTTCCGGAGGCTCTTCACGTCTATCGTAGTATGATACTCTGTAGCCTAGGACTTTAGCTGTCTCTATGAACTTGGTACTAAATCTGATATTGATAGCCGCTCTAATTTCATTACTATATTTTCTCGCGCTCAGAATATATCTAGCCAAGTGAGATGAAGCACCGAATTTTGGACTACTCCAGAGGATATCTCCTAAGGGAGAAGTTCTAATCCTACCCGGTATTGCAGCTATATCTTTTTCATCCATAGCATACGGACTTGCTTCAGCTATATTCATTCCTACCTCAGGTATCAGTACATGGAGTTCTTTGAGGCCTCTTAGTAGGTCTAATGCCCTATTTATAGACTCTATAACTCTTAATTTAGAGTAATCCCTATAGATTATTGCCATTGGATTTACAGGACCGTGACCTTTTCCAATAGGTAGTCCATATTTTATAGCCATGGATATCAACTTTTTAGCCGTCTGCACAGCAGAGACTATGTCTTTCCCCTTAGCTAGTTCTGCAGTAATAGCCGCTGAGAAGCAACATCCGGTTCCATGTGTAGTCTTCGTGTAGTGTCTCTTTTCTGAAAATTCGTATATTCTACCTTCATACAGGAGGATATCTACCGCTTCTTCTCCTTTTAGATGACCTCCTTTAATTACTACAGCTCTTGGACCTAGTTTGCTTATAATCCTAGCGGCGTCTATCATATCATCTTTCGACTCTATCTTAATACCACTGATGACCTCTGCTTCTGGAATGTTCGGCGTGATTACTGTAGCTAGTGGAAGTAGATCTTTTATTAAAGTCTCAATAGCCTCTTCTTTAAGTAATCTAGCTCTACTCTTTGCTATCATTACTGGATCTACTACCAATGGAAAACCATATTGAGAGACTTTTTCAGCAACTACTCTAATGATCTCTGAAGTGTAGAGCATACCAGTTTTAGCGGCATCCACGCCCAGATCTGTGATAATAGCATCTATTTGTTTTCCTACAATACTTGGATCTATACTCTGTACTCCGATAATCGAATGTGTATTTTGGGCTGTAACGGCCGTCAGTACGACAGTTCCATGAACACCGAGAGCAGCAAAAGTTTTCAGATCGGCTTGTATCCCTGCGCCACCGCCTGAATCGCTTCCTGCTATGGTTAAAGCCACTGGAACTCTATTGCCTACTCCAAATCTAAGGTCCATATAATACCTCCGATTCCTTCTCTCCCAACTCTCTTATAATAATTGTCCTGTCATAATCTTAAGTGGGTATTCAACTCTCGATCTAATCTTTCAACTTCTTGACTTACAATGAACAGAGGTAAAGTTAGTAGTTATGAGTGGGCTAAGGGTATACTATATCGACTCCCTCATCTGGTATTACAGGAATGCTCATAGGCGATCCATACTCATATGCTACTTTTACAATTCTATCTAGATTCTCCTTTCTACATATGGCAATAAGTGCACCTCCCATTCCGGCTCCGCTGATCTTCACTCCTAGTGCACCTGCCTCTATTATTCTATCTCTTAATCTCTCTATCATAGGTAGGCTTACTTCATATAGATCCCTCAGTAGTACGTGCTGTAGGTTGAGTATTTTACCTAGAAGACTGAGATAATCTTCATCTTCACTACCCCCTATAATTCCTAGCCATTTCTTTGGTAGTTTCTTATTCTTAATTAATCTTATAGCTATATTTGTACTATTGTTCATCTTAATAGTAAATAAAATCCTTTTAGCGCTACTACTATCTATCTCTGTGAGATAGGGGAGTATCTCGTATTCTTCTATCAACTCCCATTTAGTATCGGAATACTTATTTCCTAATTTAGCTCTCAGACTTTCAGAGAGATAAGGTATGGCTTTGAGCTGAGCTATACCTCTATCTATCTCAAGTTGTCTTCGTGGATGAATGTCAGCTACAGAATGCCTTATTCCAGAATCCACTACAACCATGGGAACTTCTCCTATGGGTAGTTTCTCCACTCTATATGGAGGCCTCGTATGGAGTAGTATGGCTCCTCCATAGGACGATGCGTACTGATCCAACCTGCCGCATGGTATTCCACATATATCGTGCTCAGCCATATACGCTATCTCTGCTATCTCCTTTTTACTCAGGTCTATAGAATTGACCTTACACACTAGCTTTAAGAATGCTACCTCAAGTGCTGCACTACTACCTAGTCCAGCACCCATGGGAACTTCACTCCATAGTACTGTATGAATCCCTCTATTTACAGCATAGCCTAGATCTTTTAGCGCCCTAATTATACCTCTAAAGTAGTTGCCAAACCATCCTCTCTCCCTCAACTCTGGCATATCCTTGGAAAAGGAGTCTTTATACTCTAGACCCATATCCTTTAAGTTAAGAGATTCGATAATTACCTCGTCCTCAGGGGTTTTTATAGCGGCTATATACGTTCTTAGATTGATAGCTATGGGTACTACTGGAAGGCCCTTATAGTCCTGATGTGTGTTCAGAAAGTCTACTCTGCCGGGTGCTGATACAATATAGATAGGCCTACTCTCATAGTCTTTTCTCAATCTCTTTAGAAATTTACGCAACTTACCGTCCATAAATATCCTTAATTAAACTCTCTAAGGATCTTAAAAGATTACTCTAGGATACTAGACTATACACTTTAAGTAAACCTCTTCACTTAGTGTAGCGTTCACAAACTTAAACGCCTTCTCAAACTAATGGCTGAGGTCAGCTAAACGGTATGCTCTGGTAGTAGTTATAAATTCTCGTAGTTAAGGAAGTATAGTTGAAGAGATGAGGAGATGAAGATGGCTAAGGTCCTAGTTACGGGAGGAGCTGGTTTCATGGGAAGTCACCTAGTCCGTAGGCTCTTAAGAGAGGGATATGATGTCGTATGTTTCGATAACTTCTCTAGTGGTAGACTTGAAAATATAGAGGAGTTACTCTCATTACCTAATTTTAAGCTAGTCCGAGGAGACCTAAGAGAACATAAGGACATTACCAATGCTATCAAAGGATGTAGTACGGTATTTCACTTAGCAGCGAATCCAGAAGTCAGGATAGGAGACCCCAGGGAACACTTTGACAATAACTTGCTAGCATCCTTTAATTTACTTGAAGCTATGAGAAGATATGATGTAGGCACTATAGTTTTCGCCTCTTCCTCTACGGTATATGGAGACGCCAGTATACTGCCAACTCCAGAGGACTACACTCCCCTTAAGCCCATATCGACGTATGGAGCATCTAAACTGGGCGTAGAGGCCTTGATATCGGCCTACTCACATACCTATGGCATCCGAGGTATAATACTCAGATATGCTAATGTCGTGGGGCCTAGAATAAGTAGGGGGGTTGTCTACGATTTCGTACAGAAGCTTAGACGTAATCCGAAAGTACTAGAGGTACTAGGAGATGGCCTTCAAAGGAAGTCCTATATCTGGATAGAGGATGCCATAGATGCTACTATGATAGCCTGGTTATGTTCTAAGGGGATTTATGCAGTATATAATGTAGGATCGGAGGATGCTATAGAAGTACGGAGAATAGCTGAGATAGTTATAGAGGAGATGGGGCTCAGAGACGTCAATATCTACTACACTGGTGGTGTAGATGGAGGGAGAGGGTGGAAAGGAGATGTAAAATTCATGCACTTGGACGTATCTAGATTAAAAGCACTGGGGTGGGCTCCTAAGTTCAAGAGTGAAGATGCTATAAGAATGACTATAAGGTGGCTTATAAATTCATGAACTTATCCAATCTCTCCTGTCTGGTAAGGTGTTTAAGTAAGAAGGACTTCTTAAATATCTCACTAATATCGGTCTCTATAAGCCTTTCGATATATTTTAATGCACTTATTAAGTCTACTGGCTTGACTATAGGTCTTTCAAGTGCTCTTCTAATACTCTCCCTTATCTGCCATGAGCCCACGGGAGCGTAGTACTCTGGTGTTACTTCTCTTATAACTATCACAGTAGCTTGGCGTCTTTCCCCGTAAAGACCCTCTAATATAGGCATTCTAATAGCATGATAGCCACCATCTACCTCGGGTCTCCTAGGCCTCCCATTAGACAACTCATAGTTAACTGCTATGAAGGCCTTCTTAGCCTTGACCCATATGCTTCTGGGAAGCCATATCTCTACCATCTCAAAAGACCATGATCCAGGTGCCATTAGAATAACATACCTATTGCCTATATACTGTGTATAGTAGAGTCTGTACTCGTCCAGTTCTCTAAAAGTTCTAATGGATTTAAGTAGATTATTTCCTACTATAGAATCTACAGCGGTTATCGCCCATCTAGTAGGAACTATTCTCCTACTCCTCTTCTCTCCTAAAAGTCCAAGCGTGAATAGTCTTATAATATGATAAATTGAAACTCCATGAGTATAGAGTTCATTTACAGCATCAAAGGCTCTTACATCGTAGTCATCGACTAGATGGTCAACTCTCCTCGGTATGACTGGATTCGAGACTATGGATAGCTTACGTAGTGGTGCTACGGGTCCTCTGGGCTTCAGAATAGTATTGAATTTGAGATGGAAGCGTGGAGGGCGCTTTAGTATACACTCTGTGTCCACGGGCTTCTCTGACATGGATATCTCTTTAACTACTTCTAGTAGCTTGCTCTCGGGTCTTCTGATGCTCTTTACATGTAGTCTCAGATTAGAGTATACCATGCCAGCTCTAAGTTTGATTATATCCTCTATCGACATAGCTCCCCACCAGGACTCTGGATTATCGTAGATCTTAGCCTCAATACCTGTTACTGGAGTAATATTTGGCCCCACTCTGACGATTGGATAGCCAACTTCACCTACTAGTACTGAGGGGGGTGTTGCGGCATTTATAGTAGTACCCCTAATCTTTCTCTCAAGTCTAATCTCTTCTTCTATTCTTAGGAGAATAGGACAACGAGGTAGTCCACACATTCTTCTTACTCCTTTACACCTAGCACATAGATCGCCTGATATACCCATACTCTTTTTTAATTCCTAGGGAAGATATATACCCTTCCTGTACTACAATTTTCATAGTAAGAGTGATTTATGCTAAGCTCTTTGAGAGTTAAACTTGCAGGAACATTATATTTGTATGGTTTTTAATCGATTAACTATAACCTTAATCGAAGCTAAGGCTTCTTAATACTTGATAAGGATCCATTTGATTATATATTTTAATCTATTCTTAATAATAATAATGATACATCTATTTTAGTAGACTAATTCCAGTATAAAATTAATTTATAATTAATCGTCTATGGGTAAGATAAGAAGTAGTTATATGCTAAAAATAAATATTATCTAGTTTACTATGATAATAGAAGTAACATTTATTATATACTATATTTAACATTACATGTGAATAGCGTATATAGAGTAGGAGTTCCCATTATGGAGATCCTGGAGAAAGAGGATACAGATATACTCTTCATAGCGCTAAGACTAGTTAATGTACCAGGAGTGATGAAACAAGTGGCAAGCATACTAGCTGAATACAACGTTAATATTCTAAGTGGTATTATATACGGTCCTAGTGATAGTCCAGAGAGCTTATGGATATTTTCAGCGGATTTCACGAATTCAAAAGCCCCACCAGAGGTTGTACTCGATAAGATAAGGAAGCTAGATGTAGTACTTTCATGTGAGTACGGTGTCAAGAAGATGGGCAAAATGCTATTCCCTCCATACTTCATAGAATTGAACATTCTAGGTATGGGGGCTATCATAGAGAGAAGGAGATGGCTACAGGAAGTGAATAAGGTCATACTAGAGGAATTTGGTAGTGGTGCCGAAGCACTATTCTTCCATGTAGGATTCAGAGCTGGATATCGCATTGTAGAATACTGGACTGAAGCCTCGGGATTAAAAGGGAAGAATCTGATAGTACTCGCCCTCGAAGTAATGAAAGGATTGAATTGGATTAGCGATTATAGTGTAGAGAGGATAGACTTAACCAAACCCGATATACTATTCAGAGTATGGAATCTTATGGACTGTAGTCCTTTCAAGGGTAAAGAGAAGAGGGCAACTAGTCAGTACTTTAGAGGCATACTTTCTGGGTTTATCTCTAGAATCATTGGTAAGCATGTAATACTTAAGGAGACTAAATGTATAGCTAAAGGAGATCCATACTGTGAATTCAGTACCGGGGATATAAGCGAAGTATAGAGTACTAGACAAAGATTAAGTAAGTGGATACTCTAGACTTTTAATTTTATCAAGTATTGAGAGCAGAGGAATTCCTACTATTAAGGTAGTAAAGACACCGATAGCAGTCTCTATTGGAGTTCTAATAGCCCCCTCTATCCATATAACTACCAGTAAGCTTTCTGTGTATCCGAGTACTTGGTATAGTTCTACAGGTATTAGTAAGAATACTCTAGCTAGTACATCAGCTTCTAGACCTAGCAGAGCTGTAATAAGTAGCTTAAACCCCCTCTTCTCCTCAATTTTATCACGGAAAAATGGATAGGTTAGCAATACAATGTAGGCAATATAAATATCCCACAAACACCATGCTGGGAGAACTCTACCTAGGGGGTGTAGGAAATAGGCTACTAGCATAAACGTATAAATAAGTGCTACTGGAAGCATAATCCCCTTATAGACGAATCCAGCTACCATAGCGCCTATAGGCTCTCCAAACCCAAAGAGGTACATCACTGGTATACGAGGTCTTATGAATCTAGCGAGGAGACATCCTATGAGAGCCGATAGAAATCCACCAATAGGACCTAAGACTAGTCCCTCCAAGGGCTCTATAAGAATGATCTGACTTCTCCATACACCCGGAATGAGGCCTAGAATAGTATGGAGAGCTGCAAAAATGGCTACTGAGGATATTAATAGCGATATTTTACGGTGTTTCATAGTACATCTACACTAGCCTATAATCTCCGAAAATATAATTTTGGCTATTTAAAGTATACTATAGGTTCCTAATTACGTAGGTATCATAGTCCTACGTAGCTATTCATTATCCATTTTTATCTCTAACCCGATTACAGGACCCACTCATTACTCTTGATCCCCCTCATTAAACATGGATTCATTAGTGCTTATTCCCTCTTGCCCTCGTCATCAGGATCGTATTATCCAGCAGGTTTACAGGTATTCCTGTGGTAAAATCCATAAACACTTACTAATGCTTATGAAAAAGGAAACTATCATGCAGAGCACGTAGTCGTTAAAAGAGTGCTAAGGTCTTTTACTTGAGTATTTCCTCTCTTAGTACTATTATTATAAATCCTATTGAAGCTACTATAAAGGATACAATTGTAAGTAGTATTATCTCATTAGCTGCGCTACATAGGTTAACAGCTATGCATGATATCAAGATGAGAAAATTAGCTATTGGAGGATAACATGCTATTATAGGATCTTTCTTCGTTAGTACCGTGAGTATGAGGAAGAGACCGACTGCTGTAGCTATTCCTGCAAGGGCGCTAAGTACTACATTAGCCTTAAGAATTGCAGCTATTCCTACAATTATACTTGGCATAGTCTGAATTAGTCCGGATAGTAATAAAATTCTATCAATTTTTCTCATGTTTTCCCCTCTTATACAGTATTAATGGTATTATAATTAGTGGAATAGGTATCAGGTAAGCTATAGTCGATAGGAAGTAGTCTTTTATTCCAGGTTGTCTAAGCTCTATATCTCTATCAAATTTAGAATCTCCTCTATACTCCAGAAGTATTACCTTCACTTTTCCGTCTTTTCTAAAGAGATTAGCAAGATCCTTATCCACTCTGTATACTTCATCATAATTCAACTCTACTCTTCCTATCTCTCTGAAGCCCATACTAATCACGGGATCTAAGTTGAGCTCATCCTTTACTACTAGGTATATTCTTACGACAGCCTTACCATTATATGCATTAGATACTTTAAGTGGATAGTAGATATAGGAACTCCTGAAAATATACTTTATAGGCTCTACTAGCATACTATAAACCTTTACCTCAACTATGTCAATGGCTGTATACTTGTAACCTCTCTCTAAGTAATCTTCAAAGATTTCTACATACTTCCTAAGCTTAGTAGGGGAGGGGGGCATTACACCATATTTCTTGGCATACTCGGTAGCCCATTTTATCAGATCCTCACTACTATGAGCTTCAACTAACGCTATTTGATGTACGCCTACTTTTCTCTCCCAGATCACATCTACACCTTTATACTTAGACCTCTCTAGAGGCAATGGTGTAAACTTGAACTTAATAAAATAGCGTCCTAGAGCCCAAAAGGCTCTTTCAGAGGCCCTTTTAGCTTCTGGGACAGACTTAAAAGGTATAAGTTCCATTAGGTACACCTTTGGAATGCGTATTGGAATCGGTGGTGGAGGTGGTGGTATACCTCCCTCTGTCTGAGGGTACTCTACTCCATGAGGTGTATTTGGAACATCTCCGTTAGTGTACAGTCTATGCATTTTGACTATTGTACTGAGTATGAGCACTTCATGAGTCCCATTCCACCCAATAATAGCTAGCTGTGCATTGTCCTCTAATGGTATAGGGGGAATGGGTATGGGTAGTCTATCACTCAGTATCCTATTTGGAAGTAGAAGTAGTAATAGTACGAGGAGAGGTAGCAATATATGTCTAGTCGAGATCATGTTCTCCCCTTAATACACTAGTTATATACATATAATAGCGTTACCATGTTCTAAAATTTGAACCTCTTAAACATTATCTTATCTTCTATCTATGAATTTGAGTTCTACTATTTACCACTTCATCTGCTTTCTAGGATAATTATTATCGATTTTTCTAGAACACTATAATCTAACTCAAAATAGGTTTTTAATCTAATATGGGACAAAAGTCATACTTTTCTTGTATGTAGATATTCTGATATGTAAGTGCCTATAATTTTTACTATGCTTGTAGCTGGTAGTTTACCAGTATTTATTACCAAGTCGAGGATAGACCAGTCGTCTATATCCAGTCCATAGTACTCTTTACATCTTCTCTTATTACTCTTCTCTCTTATCTCTATATCTGAAATAGCCTCCTCTAGACTTATCCTATCTCTTCTAGCTATTCTCTCCGCTCTTGTATGTATTGGAGCTATTAGTAGTACCTTCACGTCCGCAATATCCTTGAGAACCCAAGCAGCTAAGTGTCCCTCTACGACAACATTCCCCTTCTTTGCCTCTTCTATAGCTCTCTTATCCACCATCATATCATACTTAGGATCCCTCTCAGCCATTTTATGAAAAGTATGCAAATCTACTCCTAGTTCTTCAGCAATACTTCTGAATAGTGCACCATTTGACACGTATCTTAAGTTGAACTTTTTAGCTATGGCCTTAGCAATTGTAGTCTTACCAGCTCCTACTTGACCGCTCAGGGCTACTACAAGTCTCATATACTCTCCACTCCTATAGGTATTTTCTCTTTATAGTCATAAATCTCTCTAGTGGCAATATAATATTATGTCTATCAATACTAAGTTAACGCCTTTACGAGTACTTTATATGCCTCTATAGTGTGCTTTACTTTATCGTATAGATTTTCCCTATCGGCGATACTGCTTATGATTAACCATCCATCTTCATTTAGATCTATTCTCACATCCTCATCTATTCCTTCTACTCTATACTTTACTCTGTTAACCAGTGCTATATCTCTTAGAGTATTAGTGAACCTAAAGATCCCATCAGTCTCTATATAGTAACCATACTCCTCTTTTATCACCTCCAGTCCTAGAGGCCTACCGTTTATGTCTGTACTTATACATATGCAGATATTCCCCTCTTCATCGACCCTAGATACTGTCTCAAGTCCTCTCCTCCTGAGAAGTTCTATCTCCTCCAGTACTCTTTCGTAGTGTCGATACTCCTCTACCTTCACTGTACTTCCTTCCTCTACACCGTATAGATAGGTTGTTAAGCCCACTACTTTACCTATTCTACCTAGCTTACTGTAGGGTTGACTTATACCGTAGAATATGCAAAGTGCCTTTCCCGGTCTCCAGTATCCTATACTTCCTCTCTCCACTCTCGATACGTACTCTTTAGGAGTATAATCGAGGGGTGTGCTAAAGTATATTTCTTCCTTCCATACATGTACTCTCGACTCGAATGGTATATACTGGTTTAGTTTCTCGTGGAATTCTTTGTCCTCTAATTTCAATACGACCTCTCCTACTGTCTCAAATATCAGTTTTAGATACATAGTCTTCCCGATCTTATTATGAAGCCTCTATTTCTCTCTCTAGTAGTGGCTTGGATTCTGGTTTCTCCCTACTCCTGTAGTATTTAACTACGAGTTCACGTACTAGTTCCTCGAGTTTATCGGGAGACCTCATTCTCATCTCTAGGATATGCTTCTCTAATTCTGGGCAGGTCATGCCTCCGGCTGGTTTAAATAATCTCTTCAGTTCATCCTCTATGTATAGGATTAGCGGGTGACTCTCTCTTTCCTTCTCCACCTCTATTGTAGCTAGAGGATTTCTTATGACTCTATCGAGAGTCCTAAGGATCATCGCTCCTAAGAGACTCCAGATTACCAGGTTACTCATAGTTATCATCTAATATTAGTAGCAGTGACTAATTTGTTTTATTCAAGTCCTATATACTATCCTCCTCTTAATAATATGCTCTTCATGAACTTCTTGAACTACTAGACTATTAGTACTTAGGTAAATCATAAGTTCCCTCAGAATCTCTTCAATACGCTTTTTAACTCTAAGGGCGGTTATGGTAGCACCTGCAGCACACCTATGTCCCCCTCCTCCTAGGGTCTTAGCTATTACTGAGACATCGTAATTAGTATCATGCCTAGCACCTAAGTATACTCTTATCTTCATGATCCCCTTAGGTACTATTACACAGGTAAACGCTGCTCCTCTTCTCTCCAGTAGTATAGATAAATACCTGTAGAGGAGTTTTAGATCCTTGAGGAATACCGCTACTGTAATAGGCATAATCTCTATTCTGGAGGCCATTTCCTCTGTAGCCTCTTTAACAATTCTTGCTCGTTCTATGTACGTTTTTATCCTCTCATCTTTTAATGCTTCTAAACCGACCTCAGCTAGTCTCTCGATTATGTAGAGCTTTCCACTATAGTCGGCACCTTTAACAGCTAGGTTTAATAGATCGGCTTCTTCATCCTCTATAGTCGCTGTATCAGTTTGTATAGCTATTTTCACTAGGCTATTGGATAGCTCATCTCTCAGATTTAATGCTCTTAAGGTCAATAATGCTGCACAGGGAGCATTGGGATCATAGAATTCTCTTTCAGCACAGGGTCTATTGGTTATATGATGATCAGCTCTTACCCTTACTTTCCCTGGACAAGGGAGGTCAGCAACGAAATCCCATCTTGTAGATCTTATAATGAGGCTTTTGTTTACATCTACTGGAGAAGCTAAGACTACTACTGAGTCTCTGTACTTACGTTTGTATAAGGCTGCACTTACTATACCATCTACATCACTTATATCAGATAGGGCTAACCTCTTTCCCAGTATCATAGCCTTAAATATCTGAAGTAATCTATTGATACTTAGCACAAAAACCTAACCAGTAGAGCATTATAACTGTTTTGAGGAGATCATACTATAAATAAAAGGGTGCTTGCAGTTATTACTATCGCTAGTATAGCTCCTGCTAATAGCTGGGATACGGTATGCGCCCTCATCTTAATCCTAGCCCATGCGACTAAGGGTAAGAGTAGTAGAAGAAGAAAGTACTCACTTCCATACTTGAGTGCGAGAAAAGTAGTAGGTCCTGCTACTCCAGCCATATGGATACTTATCTTCCACTTAAGAGAGACCATGAGAACCGATAGAGTAACTGTAAAGTAGGTAAAGCATAAGTGTGCTAAATCTGTGAAGCCTAGATTACTCAATACCACTGTTCCAGCTAGATGGGAGAGACAAGCCAGTACTAACAGAGGTCTTCTATATTCTAGTCTGGAGACGAATATGTCTGTAGTCCCTCTCATCACCATTATGAGAATGGATATTGTAGGGATTAAAGATAGGAAAATTGTTGCAGTTAGTAATCCCACGAGGAAACACGAGGCACTATCCTTAAAGGAAGTGATGGGTATGACTATAAGAGCGAATATCGTAGCTGAGGTTAAGTGTGAGACTATCTCTGCTATTCGCAGTATCCTGCACGGCTTGGGAGATAAGCTTTTAGTCATGTCCTCTTTAAGAACTCTAGGGCTTTAAAAATGTTATCACTCTACTGTGCTCGTACGAGTCCTCCACTTAGAGCTGATATAAACATAGTAGACCTGAAGGAACTATTCCTCCACGAAGAGGTGGTTCCAAATCTACTTAAGAGATTGATGAAGGAGTTCGAGAAATCGTATTTCATGCTACATCCTATTATTATAGACAAGCGAAGTAGAGTAGTGCTCGATGGAACACATAGAGTACAAGCTCTCAGAAAGTTAGGCTTTAAACACATACTGGCATGTGAGGTAGATTATGCACATCCAGCTATACTAGTTCGTAGATGGTTTAGAATAGTACACTTGAAAGAAAAGAGTAGAGAAGATCTCATGTGTATACTGAAAGAATACTCTAGAAATTATGATCTCGAGTTAATATCTCTAAAAAGAGGAGTTAGAGATTGCCTAAAAGAAGATGTACTACTAGTAAAGATCCCCCCTGAGACGTTAGCACTCAGAAGTGGTAGAGGCATTAGTACTGTAAAGGCCTATATACTGCTTAGGGAATTGGAGATGAGGATAATCAGGTCAGGATATACTATTGAGTATACCATAGAGAGTATTCCCAGTGACACCGCTGAGGGTAATTATGCTATACTAATCCCTAGGAGGATATCGAAAGAGGATGTGGTGGAAACTGCTACTAAAGGTATATTATTCCCTCCAAAGTCAACTAGACACATTATACCCATTAGGCCTATGTTTGTTAATATTCCGCTGAGACTGCTTAAGAGTACTCTACCATTAGACTTGAAAAGAGCTATTGCTAAAGAGTATCTAGAACAGAGATCTGTAGTCAGAATTAGAGGCGGTATAAGGATAGATAGACTCTACGAAGAGGAATATCTTTACATATTTATTTAATATGTATTATATGCAATGTCTACAGATGGCTATCTTACTCCCTAACATATATTGAGCATTTGAATCATTATATTCTAAATTCGCTTAAAATCAAAGACTAAAATCTATATTCACTCCTCAGTATTAAAATGTTGAGAGTGTGTATAATGGGAAGGGGTATTCTAGTACTCAAGATGGAAGAACCACTCACTGACCTCTCATTGAGTAGACTTGCTGTAGAGAGAGTGAGAAGGAAACTCACTGAAATGGGATCTAGAATATTGGACTGGTCTCTAGAAGAGGATCTATCAAAGATCATCCTAATAGTGGATACCCCACTCAGAAATGTGATGGACGTATTGAATATGGCTGAAGATAACATTCGCTTCACACTGAGAAAGCATGGTATAGGTATGAGAACTGAAGTAAAAGCGGTTATAGAAGGCCTTGAGATGGATAGAGATCTCATGCTCAAACTGCTCCTGATCAGAAATACATCTTTAATACTGGATATCATAGTACTCATTCGTAAGATCCAGGATTATAAGTCGATAATGAATCTCATGGGCTCACATGTGAATATTGAATTTATCCATAGATGCATAGAACTCTACAGGGAATTAGTTCACGAGAAGGAATTTGAGAATCTACTAGCCAGTATTCTGAACTACTTTAGAGAACTCTCTATAGATGAGCTACTCGGTATATGCTCGGCTATCATGGTGGTAAAAGAGGTAGAAGGCATGCTTGTAGAGGAGTTTTTAGAAAAGTACCTCACTACACTTCATGTATTTAATGTGGATAAGCTAGAGACTATCAGAAAGTTAAAGGAACTGAAAATATTAGCGGAGAGTAAGACCATACAGTTCACAGATAGGGGTAGGAAACTCTATGATTATTTAAACGAATTGAGAAGAATGCTCCTTCTTAAACTGGAGGAGAAGAAAGATCTATCCAATACGTTTGAGAGTATTAATAAGAATATAAAATATGTAGTAATGTACAATGGCAGATTCGTTGAGTTTAGATCGCAGAAAATTCTGGAATCCTTAGTAAGGGCTGGTATAGATGTGAACATATCTATCAAGTGCGTAGATCGCTTTATCTCACTCCTACCATTAAATGTAGTGTCCTCTGAGTGCCTCCTTAGATCTATTAGTAATGCACTTATGCTGTACGATCCAAGTGGTAGGAGCTCATCTCTCTATGAATTCTACGTAGGAACTGGAAAATATTTGATTATTAAACTGGGAAATACTGAGAGAACATTCACCTTTAAGTCAGTGAGAAATATTGTAAAAGAGATCTCTAAAACTCTGGAATTAGACATACCATCTTACGTCGAAGACGAGGTAGTGGAGAGAGTTTATGAGAGTGTGAGAACGTTAGCTTCTCTATCAGCTCAGAGAGCTACTCTTATGAGAGATTACTATTCCATAGAGATCGAAGAGGGACTACTGAGGACATTATGTCAAGAGGGGTTGAGATTATCTATAGCAACACCGGAACTACTGAGTGAGAGCCTAGATCAAAGCATTATACTGATGTGTGCCAGAAGACTACTTATGAAATCTGTAGAGGAGATCTATAAGACTACGGTGAGTATCTGGGGATATAGGAGCTTGATTAGGGGCCTCTTCTACATATCTTCCGCGATGATGGTACTACTGAGGATGCTACCGGGGTCTTCACTAGTAGCTAATGCTAGTGTACTACTGAGCCGATTAGAGGATTACAAGAAGGGGAGGATAAAGGCTATAGTGGATATCCACGAGGATGTAGGGAGAATAAGTCACCTACTTAAATCAGTGTACAGAATAGTGCATGTAGAGACGGTAGATGAGGATATTTTAAAATTAGCCTTGAGATTAGCACGTAGACTAATATGCCTTATAGATAAAGCATTGGAGTGAGCTAATCTCGAATATAAGGTACTTAAGATAGAAGTGCTAAGTCCTAAGTGAGTGTGATTAATGGTAAGATTTTTATGTCTACACTATCTTAGATGAAGGCTTATTGGTGATGAAATGAAACGTGGCGCAAACCCCGGGGACAGTACTTGGTTTAGTGCTACAGCCCAGATTCTGGCTAGATCTTTAGGTACAATGGTATTAGTGAGACTTAAAGGTGGAAGAGAGATTAGAGGAATACTCAAAAGCTTTGATCAACACATGAACTTAATATTAGATGAAGCCGAGGAGATAAAGAGGGATAGAGTACGTAAGCTAGGATGCATACTATTAAGAGGTGATAATGTGGTATTCGTAAGTCCAGTACAGGCGTAAAATAGTTAAAGAAAGAAATAGTAGTTAGGTGATAGAGTATGGTGAAGGGTACTACATCGTTCGGTAAACGTAGTAGGGGTAAGACGCATATTAGATGTAGAAGATGTGGCAGGCATAGTTATAATGTGAGAAAGCACTATTGTGCAGCATGTGGTTTTGGTAGATCAAAGAGGATAAGGAAATACTCTTGGCAGAACAAGAAGGTTAATAGGGTGAGGATAGTATAACTGAGTCTATGTCGGATTCCCTCTAACGGACTTTCCCAGTTGTAGTTTTGAGTACAGTAAGATTTAGATTCGTGTGCTTAGAGAATGGTATATGCTATAGTTGGATGATTTCGGAGAAGCTAAGAGAGTTAGAAGCAGTTGGTAAACTGAAATTCTATGGGAGAAAATCGGAACTCAAAAGACTACATTAAGATCTTATGGATAGGCATGAGCGATAAAAGGGATCTTAAAATTCGAATAAGAATACTACACAATATAATATGATAACAGTAGTGAAATTCTCATTTTCGTAGAGAAAATATAATTATACCATTAATGGAAGACTTATAATTACAATATCTTACATTATATAAAATGTCGAATTTCACCCCATTAAACAGTAAAGAATACTCTAAGTTCAACAGGGACTCAGGAGTATGTTCATTTAAAGACATTCTAACTGAACTGAACAACGATCCTCTTAAGGAGGGAAAAACTAAGAGCGCTATGGATTCTAGTCCAAAAAATAAAGTAAGTTTAATCGATCAGATTAAGTATGAGTATCTGACGTGGATAATTAACATAGTAGATAGGATTACATCTGAACTCAGAGGAATAACTCCTATAGCATTTCGTCCCTCAACTGAGGATGAGGAGCATATCTACATTGGCATAAATATAGCATCGACAACTATACTCATAGAGCCCTTCTTAGGTGATCTAGTAGAGCAACTTTATAAGGATCTAACCTCTGTCAGGAGCATAACTGTGGATACCATTCTCGAAATCCTAAGTAATAGGGGACTAGTAAAGGAGCCTACCTATGAGCAACTTTCAGAGAGAATCCTGAAAATATGCTTTAAAGATTTAAGTGAGATTGATCACTGCAGGAAGTATAAGACGAACCTAGCTAAGATCTTGACTTCGCCTGCATGTATAATAATTCCAGTACTTCTAGTAAGGATTACTGGAAGTGAGGTATATCTTCTAGAATGTAGGGAAATTAAGGGTAAAAGAAACTTAATACTATCTCTAGAATTAAAGGGACTAATCGGTAAAACGCCTCAACGAATTGAGAAACCTTCTGTAGTCGAAAGGAAGAGGGAATCTTATATTGTTCCTTATCTTCCAACTCCTCATATTCTCATTGGAAGAATTGTCGATCTTATCAATCCTAGAGCTGGTGAGGTCTTTTGTGATTTTGGTTCTGGTGATGGTAGGATTTTAATAGCTGTAGCTAGAAGAGGTTGTTATTCTATTGGTATTGAGATAGATAGAAGGCTTATCAAGAAATGTTTTAGGAATATTAAAAGTTTATACCATAATATAGACCTTATCTTAGGCGATATGTTCTATTACCCACTTAGGAGAGTGGATATAATATATACCTTCCTAGATGAGAAAGCGATGAGACTACTAAAAGAAGATCTAGAAGAGATTATAGACAGGGGTACGAAAGTAGTATCACTAACCTATAGAATACCAAAGAGAAGACCAACACTAACATTCAGAGCATATGATAAAAAAGTATTAGAGGTAATGCGTGCTCTATTAGGTGATGTTACTGATAAACTTAGAGAATATAAGGTCTATGTATATCTTTGATTGCTCTTACTCCTGAGCTTGAGACATCTATAATGTTATTTAGAGCTAGATCCTTCCATACTCTATGAGCTGACTACCTGTTTCGTATCGATAAGTATAAAGTCTTTCTTACCCACGAGAGATGTGAGGCATTCCTTACTCAGCTCTTTATACTCTGAGTGATCTGTCGCTATAACTATTACATCAGCTTCATGAAGTGCTTCTTCAAGTGATGATGTGAGGGGTATCCCCTTAGAGGTTAACTTTTCGTCGAACTTCACGTAAGGGTCGTGTACTACTATATTTTTAAACCCACTCTTTATCATTAGATCTATGAGCTTATAGGTGGGGCTCATTCTAGTATCTCCTATATCTCCCCTATATGATAGACCCATTATCACTATTTTAGCCTTCGAATTTAACCTAATCGATTTAATACTCTTCTTAATAACATGAAGTACATGCCTAGGTTGATCTTCATTTAATTTCCTTGCTGTCGTTACAAGCTCGAGATCTATGCTCAGTTTCTTAGCTTTCCATAGTAGAAGTTGTGGATATATAGGTATACAGATTCCACCCACACCTACACCAGGCTTGTGCAGATGGCAGTAGGGTTGACTATTAGCTGCTCTCAGCACCTCACTATAATCTACTCCAAGTTCATTACATAACCTCCATATCTCATTTGCTAATGCTATGTTCACATCTCTATATACCCCTTCTACAAGTTTTTCTAACTCCGCTACTTTAGGATTAGAGAGTACAATCACTCCTTTTTTAGCTATTAAACTATAGAGACCCTCAACTACCTTTGCACTTCTAGGTCCTATTCCAGCCACTATCTTAGGATATCTCTCCTCTATATCTTCTACAGCCCGCCCTATCATAACTCTCTCTGGACTATAGGCTAATCCAAAGTCATCCTCTGCCTTTAAACTACTCTCTCGTTCTAGTATCTCTCTCACCAGTCCCTCTGTAGTCCCCGGTGGAACACTAGTCTCTACTACAACTATATCTCCTCTCTTTAACCCTCTTCCTATCTTAATGATAGCATCTTTTAAAGGATTGAAATCTGGTATACCGTTCTTGAGTAGTAGTGGAACTATCACTATCTTTAAGTCACTCTCTTTCGAGGCCCAGACTCCGTCGGTAGTAGCCCTAAAGAGTTCATTCTCAATAGCATTCTTTAGAGTATTCACAACTACTTTCTCTGCGTGAGTAACAATTCCCCTATTCAGTTTTCGTACTTTCTCATTGTCTATATCCACTCCCAGTACTTTAGCCCCTGCTCTTATCCATACTGTCGCTATGGCTAATCCTACACCCCCCATCCCGTATACTGCTACCCTCAAATCACCCTTTCTAAGCAAGTTCTCTAATTCTCTTCTATTTTTAAATAGTAGTGTCACTATTAATCTCCGATAGACTAACTCATACGCCTATATATACTCTCCAATTCTACTCTTACTCTGATGCTCCCTTGAATCACTATATTTCTCTACATAGGAATTTCAAGTTTATAAAGTATGAATTCTCTCACAAATACTATCTAACAGATGAGAGTTTACCGTGGACTATCTTACCTCCCACTATAGTAGCCTTAACCTTTATCTTAATGAGATCTCTAACATCTAATTCATAAGGATCGGTATCTATTACTACTAGGTCAGCATATTTACCTTCCTCTATAACTCCTAAACTATTATCTCCACATGCTCTAGCACCATTAATAGTATATAGGGATAGTGCTTCCCCTATATCAAGCTTCTCCTCTGGACTAAGGTGAGCTAGAGAAAGCCCTTCGCTTTCCCCTCTTTCGATAGCAGCATACATGCCCTTCCAGGGACTTATAGGTTCTACTGGAGAATCTGAAGAGCCTGCAACCGTAGAGCATATTTTCATTAGGGTTTTGAATGCATATGTCCACCTGGCCCTATATTCACCTAGTCTATCCACTATCCAGGTGTCCGATATTATAAAGTGAGGTTGAACCACTACTATAGGTTTTACTCTAGATAGTAGTTCTAGAATAGGAGGAGGAGTAAGAGACACGTGCTCTATTCTTAATAGTGTGGATTTAATATGTAGTCCTCTAGCTATCCTGAGCACGGTCTCTATACACCTATCACCTATAGCGTGGACTGCTATCTGAAGCCTATTCTCCATAGCCTCTTTCATAAGCGTTCTTAGATCATCCTTAGAAACTAGCATCATACCTCTATTATCAGGGTCATCAGAATATGGTTCATTGAGTGCAGCTGTTCTACCACCTAAGACCCCATCAGCTATTACTTTAATCCCACAGATTTTTAGTAGATCGTCGCCTAGACTTCCCATGATTCCTAGTTTTCTTAGGTAGGCTAAAAGATCATGGTTTAGGTAAACTCTAATCCTAATAGGGAGTTTACCTTCTAACCTCAATAGCTGTAGTACTATAAATTCTATAGGAGTTACGGACATTGCATGAAGTGTGGTCAATCCTGTGCTAGCGACTTCCCTAAGCGTTTTCTCTACGAGTTTTAGTAGGTCTTTAATAGTGGGTTGAGGTATAACTCTGAAGACCTTTTCGAGTACTTTTTCCTTAAGTATTCCCGTAGGTCTACCGCTCTCATCTATATGGACTCCTTCTTCTTCATGATCTATGTCGGCTAGTTTAAGAGCTGGAGTATTAGCTATTGCTATATGTCCACAGACCCTAATGAGTAGTACTGGATTATTAGGACTCACTTCATCTATATCATATCTAGTTGGATACCTCTTCTCTAAGAATCTCTCATGATCCCAACCCCTCCCTAGGATCCATTCTCCTGACTTCTTCTCAAGTAGGGCTTGTTTTATTTTCTCCTTTAATTTCTCTATAGAATCTACATCTCTTAAATTAAGCCATACTTTGTCTTGTGCAGTTTCGAGTATATGAAAATGCGAATCTATTAGTCCTGGTAGTACTGTACATCCCTCTAAGTCGTAGACTATAGTAGCCTTATTTATAAACTTCTTAAGATACCCTTTATCACCTATTGCCAATATTTTACCGAATTTTATAGCTAATCCCTCACTCCACCTAGGGTATCTCGGGTCACCGCAGAGAACTTTCCCGTTTATCAGAACTACATCTGCACCACTCATGTTTTCTTATCAATTCCTCTTGACTTTAAATATGTGTCTTTAACTAAAGACCAAAGGTGAAGATGAGAGAAAGTGTATAACGATCTAAGGCTAGCTAGATTATTGAGGTGCCTATTCTGTTGTTGCTAGGAGGACAACATCTTAAGTTCTACTGATTATATTGATGTTCTCTATCTTTATCATAGGTATTATAGTCTCTCCTTTTCTTTTAACATCCCTACTCATTCCAGTGATATTCTTAAGCCATGTGTAGAGATTTCCCGATATCATGCATTCTCCTACTGAATACACTTTTTCTCCTCTCTCTATGAGATGAGCCTGCTTCACAGTACCGGATACTATACCATCCTGAAATCTTATACTTCCGGAGAATCTACTCACAAATAGCCCTGTCTTTATACCCTCTAATATCTCATCTACCGACATATCTCCAGGCTTCACCACTATATTGGAAGGGGCTACTCCTAGAAGTGATGAAGCATTACCAGTAGGTTCCATGTTTAAAATTCTAGCCGTAAATGTATTGTTTATAAAGTTCTTGAGTATTCCTTTCTCAATTATAGTAGTGGTTCTACGGGGAGATCCCTCTCCATCGAACTTACTGGTTCCTATTCCCCCTGGGAGCAATCCGTCATCTACTATAGTAAGATCCTCTACTGCTATACTCTCGCTTAATTTATCTCCTAGAGGACTACTCTTTCTCCATACATTATCTCCATTGTATGCCGAGGCCAGCGCCCTGAATATATGGGAGGATACATTATAGTCGAATACTATTGGACCTCTAAAACTCCTCACAGGTCTAGTATCGAGGGACTCTACGGCTCTTCTAGCACCCTCTCTAGCCATCTGTGTGAAATCTACATCTAGCTTCCTAGAGCTCATATCTTCTATAGCAAAGCTCCCTATCCTACTGGCCTCCCTAGCTACAGTCACTATATAGGCTGAGATACCCGTCCCCTTATCCTCTCCTAGGATACCGTTACTATTGCCCACATAGGACTCGCCCCATGATGTGGAGATCATACCTTGCATTATAGCTACTCTCTTATCGTACTCCTTGACACTATCCATTACATACTTTGCGTACTCTACGAGCTGATCTGACTCTAGTTCAACTATCTTGGTATCGTAGATGTCTACTGGTTGTACATAAGGTTTTGGTGGAGGAAGTCCTAGCCATTTATCATTCCTATTAGCTACCTTAGCTAGTCTATAAGCAGTCTCGGCAGCTTCTCTGATATCATTTTCAATTAGTCTCTGTACTGTAACCGATCCCATCTTCTTATCCACTATGGCTGTTATACCCAGCCTGACCCTCCTGTTCCAGCTACACTTCGATATGGTGTCCATCTCCATTTCCACTCTCATGCTAGTACTACGCCCTAGCCATGCGTGAGCTTCATCAGCACCTGCTCTGATAGTGTACTCTATAGCCTTCTCAACCCAGTTCAGGAGGCTCATGCTCTACCACCTATCATGATTTTACACCTTATATGAGGGCCGCCACCATCTACGGGTACTAGTTGCATCTTACCACACATTCCTGGAGACTCTATCTTGAGATCCTTGCCCACAGCATCTACGCTCTTAAGTACATCTATTGCATTACCGGATACTGTAACTCCCCTATATGGCTCCTTTAGCTCTCCTCTCTCTATACGCCATGCTTCTTGTACTGTGAACATGAACTCACCGTTTGTATCTGCCTGTCCACCACCGGCACCCTTTAAGTAGAATCCCTCTCTAGTATCCTCTATCAGTTCCTCCGGATCCCAGTCTCCACCTAGCATGTAGGTATTACGCATTCTAACTATGGGTGGAAAGGAGTAGTTCTGAGCTCTACCATTGCCAGTGGGCTCCATATTTAAAATTGCTGCAGTCTCTCTGCTCTGCATATATTCCTTGAGTACTCCTCTCTCTACTATGACCACTTTTCTGGCCTTAACTCCCTCGTCATCGTAGGGAATCCATCCATTAGCACCCTCAGGACCGGGATCATCTACTATTGTGACTAGTTCAGATGCTATTCGACTTCCTATCCTACCAGTGAGTATGGTACCAGTCAGTACTAGATCTGCTTCAGCGGTATGTCCAAATGCTTCGTGTACTATGAGGCCCAGTAGTCTATTATCTAGTACTACTGTCGAAAGACCACCCTTTGGAATAGGTGCTTTAAGGAGATTTATGGATCTCTCTGCAACTGTTTTGGCCATTTCAATGTGCTTCTCTCCTCTAAAGATCTCAAATCCCTTAACTCCTCCCATCACCTCATAAGAGGGTGATAGTACTCCCGCCTCTACAGCATTAGCGTAGGCTAGTAGGTACGACCTCACAGCCTGTATTACTATCTCACTTCCCTCACTACTAGTGAAGATCTTGGTGAATGAGCTATCAGTGTACCTGGTTCTAGTATCCTTTATCCTACTATCGTAGGACAACATGGATCTATCTACTTCTAATACGAACTTAGCCTTCTCCTCCTCGGGTACCGTACTGGGATCCTCCTCTACATGTGCTTTTACTCTATCTTTTACTACCTCTACCTCAGCTAGCTCTACTCTACTTTTTCTAACATGTCTAGAGGCTTTGGCTAGCTTAATCGCACTCCTTACGGCACTTTGAAGTGATTCTATGCTTAGATCGTCCGTAGATGCGAAACCCCAGGATCCACTGACTAGTACTCTTATACCTATGCCTACAGTACTGGATGAAGATACCTCTTCTATTATACCCCTAGCCACTGATATGGAGGTAATTCTATAATCTTCATACCTAACGTCCGCATAGTTAGCACCCGCTTTACAGCAGTAATCTACGATTTTGTATAAAGTATCTATATCTATCACTCAATCACCACTTAGATAGTATTACTTCTTAATATAAATTTAAATTCTTGAGTTTGTTTGTGATTCTTTAAGATCATTATTTATATCTCACTCCACTCCTCCTCACCTTCCAAATCTGTTACAAGAATCCAAACTCTATTCTTCTTTACTATTGTAAGCTCGGTATTACAGTATGAACATGTTATTCTTGCCCCCTCTCTAGGGGGGAATTCTATTTCTTCCCCACACATAGGACATAATGCTTTAGGCATTGTACCACCAACTATACTTTTC
>CAZFTG010000016.1:26730-30785 GCA_964522205.1 uncultured Thermoproteales archaeon | reverse complement strand
TACCAATACTAGTACTTCTATCACTCTCATATTCTTATAATACCTTGTTAGATATTTTAAAAATAACTCTAGTATTATTTAAGCATGTCCAGGAGTCTGTACCCTATATTCACTAGTACCTTTCTAGCAATCTCTATATCTCCTTTTTTCAGTGCTGGAAGAAAGGCTTCTTCGATTAGTCTTCCTACTACGACATCCACTCCTCTAGTTTTCATGGCATCTTTTGCCAGCACGACTAAGTAGTGTGAGTATTTCCAATATTCTTCTTTTAACACGTGTGGCTCTGTACTCTTTATTTCTTCAATTATCTCTTCCAGTATATCTCTTCGTGATTTAAGCGGTAATGGTATTCTTTTCTCTACGGGTGGCATTGGAGCAAAGTCTATGTGGGGTTCAGTTTGATACCAATAGGCAACGCTTGAAATATCATCTGCTCTATCGTTAGCATGACCATGCTCTATAGTTACCTTAATGGACTTCGTAAATGGTATTGGAGATTCTAGGTGAAAGCGGTACATGGAGTGATAACCTGTCCAATCTTCATTACCCTTTAGTGGAAATCCATGAAGAGGGAAGTAGAATTCTCGATTGAAACCCCATGCCGAGCCTATGTAGTCTTCAGTTCCTGTTCCGTGCAGGGAGGGAGGCCATTTTTCACCATCGACAAATATCATATCATCCCCTTCGCCCCACCATCCAGGTTTTAAACCGTGTACACTTAGGATACATCCAACATAGTGACCTCTACCTTCAGCATATAATATAAGGTAATTATTCTCTCCAGTTAGGTTATACCTCTCTTTACTAGCTTTAGTAAGCTCTCTTCTCCACTTGGCATGGAAATATCCTACGTTTTTCCATTCCTCTCCATGTTCCTCATAGTCAATATGATAATAGAATTTCTCTATATCAGTATCACACTCATTGACCACCTCTATTACTGCTTTTCTATTAAAGGGCATAGGAAAATAGCAGTTGAAGCCTTTATCACAAGTCATAGTAAGGGGTAGTGATGCGAAGTGTTTAGCTACACCATGACCTACTCCGAAGAAATCTCCTATCGGAGTATCTACACTAGGGTTATCCTCATCGTCCCAGTACATTCTGAGTAAGATCTTCCTTAAGTAATGTTCGTCCTTACAGCTTATAGTTATCCAGATATGTTTTATTACTGCGGGTCCTCCAATCTCCGCTATAGTAAGAGTATCACCCTTTTCTATACTTACATAGTCTTCGTTACCACCAGTCCTATCCCAGCTAGATATCCTCTTTGCTCTATATTCTTTGATATAAGGGAGGTAATCCAACAGTCCATTATACATATTTTCATCAACTCTGTAGAAAATATCGCCTTTATAATCCTATCCATTCTTAACAAGTAAAAGAACCCGCATTAAGAGATCTCAGGCTAAAACACGGCTTTAAGTATACGTCTCTAAGAGTTTAAGAATTTTATCAATATTAACATCCCTTAAGTTCATAGGTTTGCCCTTTAATTGTGGGATCTGCTCTTCAAAAGTGGGTTTTCTGACCTTATAGAATACTCCGATGGGTATTTGATCTGATAACTCTACTGCCCTATCCATGGCCTTATTGAAGTTTGAAGGATCGTGTTGCCTATCCTCAAGTCTATAAACCCTATTTTTCAATTCAGGTAGTACGTTGTAAAATGTGACACAGGGTTGTAGGATATCTATAAAGGCAAATCCTCTATGCAATAACGCTTGCTTAAATACGTTAACTAGGTGCTCCATATCGCCTGTAAAACCTCGTGCCACGAAGGTAGCGCCAGCTATGAGAGCTAGTGCTATTGGATTTATAGGTTTCAAAATATTACCCTTCGGTGTTGACTTGGTTCTCAATCCAAGTGGGCTTGTAGGAGACACCTGTCCTTTAGTAAGTCCGAATACCATGTTGTCATGTACTATGTACTTTACATCTATGTTTCTTCTAGCGGCGTGTATGAAGTGGCTCAAACCTATTGAATATGCATCTCCATCTCCAGAGAAACCTACTACTATCAGATTCTTATTAGCTAATTTTATGCCCATAGCTAGCGGTAAAACCCTACCATGTATTGTATGAAAGCTATTCAATCTCAGGTACTCATGAAGTCTACCATGACATCCTATGCCTGTAACTACTACTATATCCTTTACTTTAAGCCCTAGTTCTACGATAGCCCTCGTAAAAGCCCTCATTATCACAAAGTTCCCGCATCCTGGACACCATGTTATCCTCACATGGGTACGTAGTCTACTAGTACTCATCTTCTCATCACCTCTTCTATCTTCTCGACAATTTCCTCAGGATAAAAGGGTCTTCCACTATACTTCAATATGGGTATCACTTCGATATCCAGGTATTTCTTCATTAAATTGGCTAACTGACCTGTTGCATTATTCTCAATTACTAGCGCTCTCTTAGATTGTTTTAGTAGTCGAGTAAGTTTCTCTTTTGGAAATGGAGCTAGTAGGATTACCTGAATATACCTCATTTTGATATCTCTACTCTTCAATATATTCATAGCTTCTAATACAGGTCCTTTTGTCGATCCCCAACTCACTATAGTCTCTTCCCCAACACCAAATACCTTAATAGCTAAGTTCGCTCTCTCAATTTCTCTACGTATTACCTTACTCTTTCTAAGTCTCTTCTCTATCATCGAGTTTGCATCTTCCTCTCTCTCTGTAAAGAAGCCATACTCATCATGTTCTAGACTATTTACCTTGACAAGTGCACTACTCATCCCCGGTACTGTAAAGGGCGATATTCCAGTCTTAGTGATTGCGTACCTTTTGAATACAACATCCTTTTCCTCTACTATATAATATCTCTTAAGCGAGGGGATTGTTTTTGGATAATCTATGGAAGCGTAGCTCTCAACTAGATACCTATCTGCTAAAATTATTACTGGAACTTGATACTTTTCCGCTAGGTTCATAGCGGTACTAGTTAGTTTAAGTGCCTCTTCTATATCACCCGGTGCAATTACTATCTTTGGAAACTCACCATGAGAAGCTTGAAGGACTAGTCCGAGATCGCCTTGTGAAGTATAAGTAGGCAGTCCAGTACTAGGTCCTTGTCTCTGTGCCATCACTATCACTAGAGGGGTTTCGGTAATTCCTGCTAGACCTATAGACTCGCACATTAGTGAGAAGCCTGGACTTGAAGTTGCCACTACAGCTCTAGCTCCAGCATACCATGCACCTATTGCTATATTGGCAGCAGCAATCTCATCTTCTGCTTGTACTACTACTATGTCGAGTTCCTCTTGATTAGCGGCTAAAAAGTGTAGTATTGAGGATACAGGAGTTATCGGATATGCTGTATACACTTTCATTCCTCCTAGTAAGGCACCTATTGCTATGGCCTCATTTCCTGAGATTGTAATTAATCTTTTTCGAATTTCACGTCTTAATGTCGGATGCTGTAGGTGTTTAAAGTTCTCCTTTATGTACTCATATCCGAGTCTCACGGCTTCTAAATTCTCCGACCTATACTTAGTTTTAAATACGTCATTAATAACATCCATCATAATATCTATATCAAATCCTAAGGTTGCTATTAACGAGCCTAGAGCAATCATATTTTTAGTTATCGATGGTAATTTCTTACTCTGTAGAAGTTGATCTAGTGGTAGTTCTACTATTCTAATTTTACCCTTTTCAACATTCTCTGATCTAACTTTTCTATCCACTAAAAGTATGCAATTATCCTTTAATCTCCATAGGTGTTCTCTAAGTGTAGTTTCATCTAGTGCAATCATGGTATCTACATAGAGCCTTTGTGAGTACACCTTCCTACCACTTACTGTCAATACACAGAAGTTGTGTCCTCCTCTTATGAGTGAAGGGTATTCTGCATAGAGAAATGTGTATAGGCCTCCTCTTGAGAAGAACCTGGCTAGTACTCTTCCACTCAACAGTATACCTGCTCCTGCTTCCCCTCCTATTAGTATTGTTAACGTCTTATTGCCGTCATCCCTCACAAGACTAAAGAAAATCGTGAACTCTTAACCTTTTAGTTTCATTTTCACTATTTAGACCCCTTTA
>CAZFTG010000016.1:24736-26630 GCA_964522205.1 uncultured Thermoproteales archaeon | reverse complement strand
AGCTTTGGTCTCTTACTCAGTTTCTTAGCGAAGTACAAAGGTCTCTTAGGGTATCCTTCTGTGTCCTTCTTTAGCATTTCTAGTAATCTATCTATTGTCATCGATTTATCTTCTCCAGTACTCCTAATTCTTACTCTAATAGTTTTTTCCTCTTTTTCTCTCTTGCCTACTACTACTATGTATGGAATCCACTCTCTTTCTGCATCCAGAATTTTTCGTGAGAGCGATCTATCAGTATCGTCTATGTCAACCCTAAATTCTTCTTTTTCTAAGAGTTTAGCTACTTCTTCAGCATACTCTTTAACATCAAGACTTACTGGTATTACCCTAATCTGTACTGGAGATACCCATACTGGTAGCATGGGTTTTTTCATGGAGAGAGCTGTATCGAATAGAGTATAAATATATCTCTCTAGGCTTCCAATTATGGCTGTATGTATTATTACCGGGTGACATTTCTCTCCCTTTTCATTTACATAAGTTATACTAAACCTCTTGGCATTTCCTATATCTATCTGTACGGTACCTATCTCTCTAGGTCTATTTAGGCGATCTAGTATGTGATATTCTATATTTATAGTCCAATAGTAGTCTATTCCTGGCGGGTATATAGCTACTAGAACGGGTTTTCCTATATCCCTCGCTATCTCTACTATAAAATCCTTGTACCTTTCGTATTGTTTTGGATTCACTACATTAATGAGTAGCTCATAATTTCTATTTAATTTCTTCATTTCCTCCATGATTTTTCTATGAACCTTTAGAACCCACTTCTTCGCTTCCTCCTCGTTCTTTACGAATATATGCAAGTCAGGCATGTAGAATCTTCTTAGTCTAAAGCATAGTTCTAACTCTCCGCTTTTTTCATATCTATAGGAGTCTGCTATCTCAAAGGCTCCAAATGGTAGCTCTCTGTACGAGATATCCCAGTTCTTGATAATTGAAAACTGTTGGTGACATGCTGCATAGCTGAGTACTATTGATCCCTTATCAGTTCTCATGGTGTAGAGTCTATCACCATACAGTTCAGCATGTTCCCTAATAGGTTTCTCTTTCAGATCGAAGAAAGCAGTACCCTTCACTTCAAATACTGGTATTCCTAAGCTATTAACTACAATCCTAGAATAATCTGCCACTAGATCGAAGATGAGTGCTGCATAAGGAGCAAACCTCATATGACCATAATCTGATGCACTTTCCCATTCATATCCAAATCTCTTCAAGTAGTCTATTATCACAGGCTTTCCTCCCTTCAGCTCGATCTTGAGGGCCTCCTTTTCAACTAGTATACGGAATTCTGGGTTAAGTTTATCGAGGATATCCTTAGGTGACCATTCATTCCCTTCTGGATCTACTACAATATGTTTTTTCTCGCCTACTTCCACCCTTTTCTCTTCCTTTTTCTTCGGTGTTATCCTCCTCGAGAGTTCTGCTAAGGGGTGTCCCTTAACAGATATTCTAAAGGCTTTATACCAGCCAAAAGGCGCTCTATGCACTCTCCATCCGCGATCCTCTATACTCTTAGTAAGCATTTTTAGCAGTTTTATCGCATCCTCTGGTGGTGCTAGCTTCTCACTTAAATGTGCATAGGGATAGATGAGTATCTCCTTAGGCTTAACTTTTTCCGCAACTTGTAGTATTTCATCTACAGCATCATACACAACCCCCTCGTCGTCCTCCTCCTCAACCGTAGTCATTACTACTAATACTTCCTCGACTCTGAACAATTTCTTCTCCACGGGTTCAGCTATTTGTAGGGCTCTCTCTTTAGGTATATATTCAAACCAGTCGCTGTGGAGTAAGAGTAGACGCAGGGATATCACCTTTCAGATAGTTTTAAAGGAATAGAGTTTAAAACACTATCGTACTAATCTCTCAGGACTCCTTATTTTTT
>CAZFTG010000016.1:0-24636 GCA_964522205.1 uncultured Thermoproteales archaeon | reverse complement strand
GTGTGAGATTATGAGAACCGAGCTTTCCTCAAGAGAACGTCTCCTTTTAACTATTGATTGTCGTGAACCAGATCACATCCCCCTATGGAATCGTGGGGGCATACCCTACAGATATTTTGATAAATATCATAGAGATCTCCCCTGGCCTAATCAGTTTGAACGCGTTAAGCATGCTCTTAAGATTGGAATTGATGATGTTGTCTACGTAAATCCTCCTCGTCTTCTAAATAAGGATGTTAAAGTTAGGATACGTAAGGTTCATCCACCAATGGAAAGATATCCATTACTAATTAAAGAGTATAAGACGCCTAAGGGAACGTTAAGCAAAGTGGTTCGACAGACTCCGGATTGGCCTCATGGAGACGATATTCCACTTCTAGATGACTATGGGGCTGCCTCAGGGCGTTCAGTTAAGAATTGGGTTGAGAATGATCAGGATCTGGAGGTTCTCTCTCACCTATATAGAGAACCAACAGAAAGGGAAATTGAAAAATTTCAAGAGGAAGTGGAGCCTATTAAACGTTTTGCTAAGAAATACGAAATTCTAATAGTGGTTCATGAGGTTACCTACTTAGGTAGCGCTGTAATGTGGTTATGTGGATTTAAAAATGGCATGGTAGCAATCTTTAGAAGACCCGAGTTTGTGCATCGGCTTCTTGATATAATTCATGAGTGGAATATGAGAACTATCAGATTGCTTATAGATGTAGGCGACATAGACCTAATCGTACACTATGGCTGGTATGATTCCGCGGATTTCTGGCCTCCGAGAGCTTATAGAAGCTTCATCCTTCCACGAATGAAAGAAGAGATCGAACTTGCTCACAAGAATAAAATTAAATTCAGCTATACTATGGCCAGCGGAGCTATACCCCTGCTAGGAATGTTTAAAGAAATGAATTTAGATGTCCTTTATGGAATCGATCCAGTTCAGGGAGGATATGATATGTCATATGTTAAACGTGAAATAGGTGATGGGATCTGTCTCTGGGGCGGAGTAAATGCACACGTTACTCTTGAACTTGGAACTCCGAATGACGTAGAGATGGCAGTTAAGGATGCTATTTCAACCCTCAATTCTAAAGGGGGTTTCATACTCTCTAGTGTAGGAAGAATCTATCCTGAAGTTCCCACGGAGAATATAGAGGCTATGATTAGAGCATGGCGGAAATATGCGTTCCACAATTAAAAGTTGATGTCCTAAATTATCGATCAAGGGGAGAGAGATTCTAGAGCTCTTAATAAGACAGGATATTGCAAAGGAAACAGATTTGAAATCTTTAAAATGCATTCTCAACTTTTAGGGAATCCATAGAAGGCTCTTATCACCACCGCACTTTCTAATCACTTTAACTGCATTTCTTGTCCTCCCAGGCCAGTTCTTATGTCTTCTAAGTATACAATCTTCTAGGTAGTGCGTATCAGAGCCTACTGTGAGCTTAACTCTTTCCTCAACCATTTTCCTTATGAAGATCTCATAATCCTTAGGTGGATTAAACGCTGTAGACTCATTTATCTGTACTACCTTACCGTAGTGTACTACATTCTTTACAAATTCATCCATGTATTCTTCTGGTACATTATCCATGGAGTAGGATTTACATAGTCCAAAGTGAACACAGTCACGAAGACCATAATCTGTAGGATGGAGTATCATTTTAAAGAGGTCATTTTTTATTATATTCATGAACTTCTCGTGTACGTATTCTATGAACTTATCCTTACTCCTTGGAAGTTCTCTTCTTCTGATAGTGGGCAAAAACTCTCCTAGATGAGGCGCTGCCGAGAGAAAGTCTAGTTTTCTGATGATGTCCTTATGATCTTCTAGATCTACTGGACTACTAGCCTGCTCGTCGAGTATTTCCACTTCAGCAGATAGGTATACCCTTATACCCAAATCGATTTGATCTAGTAGTTCTCTCTCTTCCACAAATATATTGGGATCTGTAGTCTCCTTCCAGTGATCTACAATACATATATACTTTAGTCCCCTTCTTTTACACTCCTTAACCAAGTCGTATATTGGTATATCTCCAGAAAGAGGAGTCTCCATAGTATGTAGGTGGAAGTCTACTATATCAAAATCGGCATCTACCACTACTCTTCTATGTTCTAAGCTTTGCATTGATTTAAACCGAATAATAGATCGAGTATTATCTTAATAGCATTATGGTGAAATGGACGCATCATTAAGTCATGGGATTATTGAGAGAGCTCATGGAAAATACAGCTATTAAAGGAATAACTATTTTTAGGATCGAATCAGTATAAGACAATATGTCTGAGGTATATCTAGTTAGGTTTACTAGACACACTCACAATATATTTAAATACACTAGAGCATTACTTGATGCTACAAAATTTAAAGATAATCTAAGTGAGGGAGAACTAGTAGCAGTAAAATTACACTTTGGTGAGCGAGGTTGTATACACCATCCAAGGACACAGATTGTCAGGGCTATAGTAGATTATATTAAAGAGAAGAAGGCACTGGTCTTTCTGACAGATACGAATACTTTGTATGCGGGGTTTAGAAGAAATGCTGTAGAGTACCTAGAAACTGCAGCTATGAATGGTTTCACCATTGGAACTACTAATGCACCAATAATTATAGCAGATGGACTTCTAGGACGAGATTGTATAGAAGTGGAGACTCCCGGAGAACTGGGCTCAACTGCAGTAGCCTCAGCTATAGCTGAAGCTGATGCTATGGTAGTTCTATCACACTTTAAGTTTCACGTATCCTTCGGTTTTGGAGGAGCATTGAAGAACCTAGCTATGGGGTGCGTAGCTCGTAAGACAAAATTTGATATTCATGCCGTAGCCAAACCTGAAATAATAGCAGAGCGATGTGTGGGATGTGGACTATGTGCTAGACATTGTCGATGGAGAGCAATCTCTATCCTAGAGGGTAAGGCAATAATAGATTATGAAAAGTGCGTTGGGTGTGGTGATTGTGTCGCTATATGTAGACGAGGAGCAGTTCGTATGCCCTGGGGAACAAGTGAATATGGAGAGAGAATGCTTAAGAGAGCTGCTGAGGCAGTATACGGTGTTCTGAAGACGTTTGAGAAGGATAAGGTACTCTATGTAAACCTTCTCGTGGAAATTACAAGACTATGTGACTGTGCTACGTCACTTGAACCTCCAGTATCAATGGATATAGGTATGTTAGCATCCTATGATCCAGTTGCAATAGATCAAGCATCACTGGATCTTGTTAACAATACTCCAGGATATTACCTAAAGAATGATGGTAACTTAGAGAGAATAGAGGTAGGTGTGGATAAAGTGAAACTCTTACATCCTGAGGTGAAGTATTGGGTACTATTAGAAGAAGCCGAGAGATTAGGCATAGGCAAGAGAGAATACAAGCTAATAAAGATAGGATAACTATCTTTATTTTTAAACGGGTATTTGTTATGTACTAAATATTAAAATAGTCAACACTTATAGAGTACTATGTTAATAATAATATGATGAGATTTATCAAATGTATAGTCGATGAGGAGGCCTGTAGGGATTGTAACTTTTGCACTACGACTAACATATGCTATAGTCCAAGAGAATGTACAGGTTGTATGAGCTGCTACTGGGCATGTCCATATGAGGCGAGGAAAGTAATTTACCTCGAAGAGGAGAGGCCTAAAGTAAGAATTAAAGTAGATGGAACTGAGTATGAAGTTCCAAAGGGGATAACTGTACTCAGAGCGCTTGAATTAATAGGCTACAAGATTACGCAGTTTCCTGGAAAAAGCATTATCTCCGCACCTTGTAGGACGGGTGGATGTTGGAGTTGCGCTGTACTCATAAATGGAGAGCTTGAAAGGAGCTGTGTAACACCAGTTCGTGATGGTATGGATATAAGGACAAATGTAGATGAAAGAGATCCCCTCAGAATAGTCCATGGTCCTGAACCGCATAGTGTAGGAGGGAAGGCAACTCCATGGTACGAGAAGGGACGTAAGTACGTTGAAGTTGCTATATGGGTAGCTGGATGCAACCTTAGATGTCCTCAGTGTCAAAACTATCATGTTACCTATGATAACGCTAGCGTTCCTATGACTCCATTGGAGACTGCTAAGATTCTAACATACTATAGAAGGTACTTCAATGTGAAAGGTATAGCTATAAGCGGTGGAGAACCTACTATAAATAGAAGGTGGTTGATAGAATACTTCAAACTCCTTAGGAAAATGAACAAGGAAAAAGACATAAGACTTCATCTCGATAGCAATGGTACTGTCCTTAAGCCTGATTACATAGATGAGCTGGTGGATGCTGGTTGTAATAATATAGGGGTTGAGCCTAAAGGAGCTAGGGTGGAGACATTTATGAAAATAACAGGCATAAGGGATAGAGAGCTAGCTAGAGAATACTTAAAGACTTCATGGGATGCCATTAAGTATATTTGTGACAAATACATGGACGATGTTTACCTAGGTGTGGGAATACCCTACAACCAAGCATTCATGACATTAGAGGAGGTTGAGGAAATAGGGGATAGAATTGCTAGTATAGATAATAGTATCCAAGTATGCGTCCTAGATTATTTCCCCACCTTTAGGAGAAGGGATTTAAAGAGACCTAGTCCTCTTCAAATGTTAAGGGTGAAGAGAATACTAAATGAGGTGGGCCTGAAATTTGTAATAGTACAGACAAGTCTAGGACATATAGGCCCATAGTCTAGAAATTAATATCCTTCCTCCTATAGAATACTAAGGATTAGTCGATAACAGTATTCTTAAGCAGGATTCTACATTAATTTCACAAGCCACCACGGGCACTTCTAGTTCGAAGTTTGTCAGTACTAGTGGATGTATCTCACCAATAATTCCAATGCGTTCTCCCTTTACTGAGATTTCAGCGCATCTACCATCTATCATACTACTGTGGTGTATTGCTTTAAGTGAGTATTTAATACCAAGGGTATTGAAAAGAGATCTTATCAGGACAAGTGCATCTGTTAAGCCTATTGCCCTATCCGCGATAACAAAAGCAAGGTGTCTTTCCTGTCTGGTCAGATTCTCGCTACTATAGTCCACATAGACTACATCCCCTATTTCAAATATCCTCTGGGGATAACCAGCATGTTTACTATTCGAGAGTACCTCAATCAGTTGGGGTATTATCCACGTCCTGAGACAGGAATATTTTTCCTGCTTCGGATTAGCTACCTCAATAGTGGGTTGTTCTTCGAGATTCATTCTCCTATAAAGTAATTCTTTATTCGTCATCATGTAGTTAGCTACTTCCTGCATTCTAAATCCCACCATTATCTCTCTTAATACTCTAGTGAATTTCTCCAAACCCTTTTCAGAGCCACTGTGCTCGGGAGGTAGAAGCTCGGGTTCTATATTTTCATAGCCATACGCCATAATAACCTCTTCTACTAGGTCTACCGGATGTAGGATGTCTAATCTATATACGGGAATTTCACACCTCAGAGTATCCTTACCCATACTTTGAACACCGAATCTCATGATTTCTAAGAGCTCTTTCGTCCTCTCTGCACTAAGGCTTATACCCACGATCTGTGAGACTAAGTCTACTCTCAAATCCATGGATCTATTATGCATATCTGGACTATATGTAGTAGATTCCTGACGAACCACTTTAACTAGACCTATTCTCTCTCCTCTCTCAGCTATACTCGTAACTATAACTCTCATAACATCCATAGCTGCTCTATAATCAACTGCTGTAACATCAATGAAGACGTCTTTAGTATCCTCCGTTACTCTCGTCTCTTCCGAATTTATTATAGGGGGCATAGAGAGAACTTTATCCTCTGAATCTATGAGTATTGGATACTTTGATCGCCCTTTAATTATATACCCATATTCCATACCCTTCGGATGTTCTGTCAGTATCTCATCTAGGTACATGGGTCTATTCATATCGAGAGGTGTGAATTTGATTGATCTTGGATCTACCGCTAGATATTTTATGGGAGGAACTATACTTGATAGATCGTATACACCAATAGAGACCTTTCTTCTATCTCTACAGTAGGTGCTGTGTAGTTTCTCCTGTATTTGCATGATCTGTCTAATGGCTTCCTCATCAAGCTCTAATCCCTTTACCACAGCCCCAAGGACTACTGGTCTATACTCTGGCCCTATATTCTCAAGTACTATTTCACTATCAAATATCTCAAATTTCCTAAGTCCCACTTCTATTTCCAATAGTCCTTTGAGAGCTCTAACGAGCCCCTCTACTGAGAAAAGATCTGGTCTATCATGGGTTGCCTCGTAGTACACAACGTCATCCTCTATACCCTCTAACTCACACTTGAGTTTAGCTAAGAGAGTCTCTAATTCTGAGTCTGGAATTTCTGTATCGAGAAGGTGGAACATATCCGTTTTTGATATATCTATTATAGGCATTCTCTCACCTAAGGATGGACATTATCATTGGTAGTTTTATCTTTCTCAGCACCTCTATATTTTGTGAAAATAGATCTCTTATATCATCTATACCTAGAATTGTCATAGCTATTCTATCTATACCTATACCCCATGCGGCTACATTTGAATTCTTCACTCCAAGGGGTAATAGTACCTCCGGTCTAAACATTCCTCCTGGAAACACTTCGATCCATCCCAGTTCTGGGTGCTTTATAAACCCTTCAACACTAGGTTCCGTAAACGGGAAATATGCTGGTTTAATCTTAACTCTTCCTAATCCCAACCTTCTAGCGAATTCATTAAAGAAGCCAAGTAGGTGTTTAAATTTAACTCTCTTTCCAACGATTATACCTTCTAATTGATAGAACTCCATAGCATGTCTAGGATCTAGAGTCTCTGGCCTGAACACTCTGTCTAAAGAGAAACACCTATACTCACCATCACCTCTTCTGTATAGTTCTCTAACAGATACAGCAGTAGTTTGAGTTCTTAATATTAGTTTCATAGCTTTCTTTGGATTCCACTTATACCTCCAACCAGTAGATCCTGTAATCCATCCATTCTCATGAACCTTCCTAACTCTTTCTAGAAGATCCCTATCTTTAACAGTTCCCGATCCTAGGTCCTTTATGAAGAAGGTATCATGAATCTCTCTTGCTGGGTGATCTTGCGCTTGAAATAGTACGTCAAAGTTCCATAATTCGAGTTCCACATAGGGACCTTTTATTTCCTCAAAACCCATCGAGACCAGTATTTCCCTTATCCATTCGAGAAGCTCCATGTAGGGTTGTTTTCTCCCGGGATAGACTATTGGAACTTCTACCTTTAGATCATATGGTTTGAAGATAGCAGTTTTCCAGACTTCAGATTTTATGAGATCACTTGTAAGCTCGGTTATAACTCTAGCACTTCTAACCCTATTCTCTTTGAAGAGTTTAATTAGCTTTTCAGTAGGTTTAATGTATATGAATTTCTTAGTCCTTCTCTTCAAAAGTCCCCTTCTTTTTAGTTCTTTAAGAACCTGGTCAGGTACATCCTCAGGACTGCTAATTCCTCTTTTGAGATAGCTACAGTGTTCTAGTAGTTTTGCTACTTTTCCTTTATCCATTAAATGTAGTACTCCTTTCTCTACTCTAGCTACCTTATGCTTAAGAAGGTGAGTAATTCCTATCCTGATCTCCTTATCTTCTAATCTTATCCCTCTTCGAGTGGCCTCTTCACTTATATCATCAAGTCTTATACTCTCTACTTCTTGTAGTAATTCAAGCAGTCTTTCCTCTGGCAATCCTACCTTTAGGTACTTTAATCCCTCTTCAGTTGGTAGAAATACTTCTTTCTGGAGGTATGAGATCTCTAGTAGGTTTTTAGACCGAAGCTCTATTAGATCCCTCATCAGATCAGATCTATTAACACCTATTTGATCAGCTATAGAGTCTACATCTTTAATACCTTTAATAAGAAGGGCCACTATCTTATACTGTTTTTCTGGCAGTACCAGCTCGCTTAGTGAAATTGGCGCATTATAGCACCTATGAGACTAAACAACAATTCCTATTTAAGCATTATCTTCATGAAAAGTGTATCCTATTTAAAACACTACTCTTAATACTTTCACTTTACTCTCAGTGAATTTTTTACATATCATTATTGTATAATTAATAGATGGAAAAGGAAGAATTAAGTATTAAAAAGCTACTATGGTTAGAGAATAGAAGAAAGGAACTTATAAAATTGCCAGTTGATAGATTAAGCGCATTGGCTAAATTAGCAGATAATAAACAGGATTTCTACGACCTTGTTACTATTAGAATGTGGAAAATTGTAGAATCAGCTCTACTTAAACCAATACTGGATATAGAGATAACATGTAAGTTAACGAAAGAGGAAAGAATATTATATAGAACACTATGTCATATATTTTCAGATTATTTAAATTTACTTAATAAAATAGCTTCAAAGGAGTAAGATTAGCACTCTCATTCCATAGCTTTCATATATTCTTTAATTGTTAATAGACATCCTAAAATCACCATGAACCCGAATACCACAGTTCTTAGACTTATTTCCTCACATAAAATCAGGTATGAGAATACTCCTACTAGTATAGGTACTAGAAGCTGTAGTACCGCTGGTAGAGATACTCCTACATCCTTTATAGCTATGAAGTTCATCCAATTTCCTATACCTACTGAGAGTATCCCTGAAATTGTTAAAATGATAATAATTTCGAAAGGTGCACCTATTATCTGACCGACAAGATCTTCTGTAAAAGCAAGAGGTAGAAATAGAATACTCGCAATTGAGTATACTATAGTAGTCATCACTAGGGGATCATTTCTAACGACCAACCTCTTCACTACTATAGTGTATAAAGACCATACTAGTGATGAAAATGCAGTTAGTACAGCACCTATATCCAGAACGATACTACTATGTATATCCTTTATTGAAAAACCTATAACTCCTATACTAGCTAAGATAACACCAAATATGAAAGTTTTACTGGATATAATCTTTCTTTCTTCCTCAAAAAATATGTATGCCAGTATACTTGTAAATACGACATTCAATTTTAGTAGAATAGATGCTATAGTAGATGTTGTCATATAGAGTCCTGTTACTGCTAGTACTTGAAATAGAAACACAAGTACCGCAGCTATGAGTACCTCCAATATGCATTGTTTACTAAAGGAAATTCTCAAATTTAATCTACTTATAACTACTAGGATAAGTGTAGCAGAAGAATATCTGAAGAAGTTCTGTACATTTACACTAAAGTAGTTTGATAATAGTTTTATAAGTACTATACCTATAGACCATGCTACTATGGTTACTGAGATAGCTATGAATCCCTTTCTCACAATGGTCAATTCGCTAGATCATACTTATTAGATTATCGATGGCTTCTTTAACCATACAGGGATAATCTGTGACAATACCATCTACCCCCAGTCTGTACATCTCTATTACATCCTTTACTCTATTCACAGTCCATGTAAATACCTTAAATCCAAACCTCCTACAGCTTTTTAAGAAATCCCTATTAACTAGTTTATACTTGGGTAATACCAGGTCCAATCCCATCTTTGCTGCTATTTTTAAATTCATTAAAGCATTAGAACTGAATATTAAACCTACCTTTACATCGAATTCTTCTTTAATCACTCTGTTAATAGCAATCCTATTAAACGATGTTATATAGACTCTATCCATCATATCTCTTTCCCTTACAAGAGATATTACCTCTTTTTCATAACCTACTTCTTTTAGTTCTATTATCAATGATATATTCATATCTTTCAACAGTTCAAGTACTTCTAGGAGTGTGGGCACTTTTTCACCTTTTCCAGCATCTAGTTGTCTAATTTCGACTAACGATAACTCTGATACCTTACCCCTTCCATTAGTAGTCCTGTCTACGGTCTCATCGTGCATAAGTACTATTACACCATCCTTCGTCCTCCTCACATCGATCTCTACTACTGAAGCACCACACTCTATTCCCTTTAGTATAGACCTTATCGTATTCTCAGGTTCATAACCAGCAGCTCCTCGGTGACCTATTATTAGCATTACTCCTCCCCCACCTTAGAAAGGAAATCGTTAAAACTGTGCCTCTTCTATATTCACAGGTCCTCTTCTAAGGATCTTGGGTGGTTTATAAGTTAAATCTATTACGGTGGATGGCGGCACTCTTGGTAGTATGCCAGCATCTACTAGTACATCAATTCCTTTCAAGGATCTCATCACTTCAGAGCTATCGTATATCGGAGGAGTGCTCGATATATTAGCGCTAGTAGCTGTTATGGGTACGCCTACTTTCCTTACTATGAGTAGTGGTAAAGGATGGAGAGAAAGCCTAACACCAATCTTCCCATCTGAAGTTACGATGCCCTGTGGAAACACATGTGGATTTTTTGCTCTTAGCACTAGAGTAATCCTCTCTGGGAGAATTTTTAGGTATTTTTCCACTTCTTTGTCCACTACGCAGAGGTCTCTTATCATATCTACTGAAGATACGAATACTGAAACTACCTTTCTTAGATCTCTTCTCTTTACTTCAAAAACCTTTCTCACGGCTTTACTATCTAATGCATTACTTGCCAGTCCATAACAGGTATCAGTTGGAATTACTGCGCACCCACCCTTAAGGATGACATCAGCTACAATTTCAGCTATGGTTTCTACTCTCTCATGGTTATATCTTATCACTCTCACCTATCCCAACCACCATACTTGTAGATAGAGTACATCTATAATATGATTCTTCTCTCAAACAATTAGATAGAGTACATTAGCGTTTAAGAGTAATGTAGATCTCTTGAACCATTAAGTCTCTCATCTGGTGGTTTAAGCTCTTAAAAATAATATTCTCAGATCACTCTTGTTTTCTTTTAGGAATTACAGTATTTACTGTTAATATAAGTAGTGTAAGTATTCCTAGGAACACTAGGGGATTAGCAGCTCTTAATGTTAAATAAGTACCGGATATCACAGCTATGACTGCCCAAGTTAAGAAGAATCTTCTCTGCGTGCCAGACATAGCGTGAACCACCAAAGTACCCCCAACACTTATCAATCCTACTCCAGCTATAAAAGTAGGATCCATGGGAATGAGACCAGCGATGAGCATTACTGGAAGTAGACATACAAAGAATATGTTAGCCATTATAGCAGCCTGTCCCATACTCATGGACTTCCTTCGTCTTTTCTTCTTACATCCCTTCATTTTAATGATCTACCCTATAATTATTAGGATACATTATAATAAATATTTCCCAACATAGTATAGTATGAAAATATTATATTATCATAATGTTATTCAAATTCGTATTAAGTTTAATTACAAATATAATATGGTAGAACGCTTATATACATCAGAATATCGTAAGCTATGTATGACTATGAACATAGTCGACATGTTAAAGGAACTAGTATCAATAAGATCCGAGGTTTACATACGTAATGGAAAAATACATAGAGAGAACTATGAAGAAATAGCCGACAAGATAGCTGAAATAGCAAATAAATTGGATCTTTTGGCAGATATAAGAAGACTCAGAGTAAATGGGGAAAGTATACCAGTAGTAATGGTCAAAATGGAAGGACATGGATCAACTATAGCACTAGTAAGTCACTATGACGTGGTACCAGCGAAGGGTCCATGGTTGGTAGACGGTGTAGAGATAGATCCCTATACTCCAGTAGTAATAGATGGTAAGGTATATGGAAGAGGTTCTGCTGATGACAAGTCGGCAATAGTAGCATCACTCTTGGCCTTAGGAGAGCTAAATGAGGCAAAAAGACCGCTTAAGTATAATCCCACTGTTGTAGTGGTAGGTGATGAAGAAGTAGGTGGTGTAGGTGTGAGAAGGTTACTCGATGAAGGATTTAAATGGGATAAAGTACTAATACTAGACTCTTCTGCAGACTTTCTCTCGGTGGGGGCAAGTGGTGTAGTTCATGGTTGGATTAAAGTTAAAGGTAGGGGTGGGCATGCAGGCTATCCTCACTTATGTAAAAACCCTGTAGAAGACGCCTGTAGACTAGTAACTAAACTATGTGAGGAATATAAAGCCATAAGAGCTAGTAAATTATCTAAATTTAACTCTCCTCCAAACTCTCCCTTTCCGAAAGTATGGGGAAGGATAAGCTTCACTATAATGAAATTGGGCTCAAAAGAAGCAGAAAAACATAACATAATTCCCTCTGAAGCGATAATAGGTTTCGACCTGAGACTCATTCCTGAAGAAGATGAAGCCGAAGCCGTGAATGAATTTATAGACTACGTTCAGCATATATCCCTCCAACTGAAGGTAGAGACTGATATAGAGGTTCTAAGTCTACAGAGGGGCTGGTACACTACGGATGAAGAATATATAGATGAAGCTAAGGAAGCATTAAGACGTGCCATGAAGACTACTATGGATAAGGAAGATGTTAAAATAGCCGCTGAACTAGGAGGAAATGATGGGACATTCTTCTTCAAGAAGGGAATGCCAACTATAGCATTTGGAGCAATAAGACCAGATAATAATATACACACAGAGGGAGAATTTGTATATGTAAGGGACATAGTCCTCCTGAAAGAGTTTATTAAAGAACTGCTCATACTAACTTAAATTACATGATCTAGGTAACTCTACTAATCCATCCTCCCCTCTCTAGATCCTCTAATATCCTGTTTAGTACACTAGGATCTACACTATCCAGATAGTACTTAAGTTCCTCATAGACCTGCGATACTGTCTTATTTCCATCTAGCATGTAGTAGAGTATACTGGCGAGTCCTCTAACCTCGTCCGCTTCATACCAAAAGAGAGCTCGCTCATATGGTAGATTTCTTAAGACATTAGAGATATTTAACATACATTTTTTATTCCTTTTATATACTCTTTCATCCTTAATTTCTAGAGGAATTTCTTTCTTCGATACCTTAGTAAGATCCTCCACTAGCATGTCTATATATGATGTTAATCTCGAAGAGTAATCTTTCACAATATCTTCTCCCTCTTTTCCTATCAATCTCAGTAGTGAGGACAAAGATCTTTTAAAGATCCCACCCATATATTCTACCTTCTTAGGCGTAGTCCTTTCATATCTGCTTGAGAGGTTAGCGAGTATAGAAATAGATGTAGTAGTAATAATATGTAATAGTTTGGTTAGATAACTTTTCCCCTTAGCAGTGAGTATTAATGCGGATAGAGTTGAGGTAGCAATTCCTACTGTCTTAAGTACCACTGGGTCTATGTTATCTATTGAATCAGCATCAGTATGCCAGAACTTATCTGGCCATTGGATATATGCTGTAGCTGGTATGGAGAGAATTGGATCAACAAACACATGATGATCACTACCACCACTATACTTTTCATACGAGTACCTTATACTACGTCCCTCCTTACTTTTAATCACTTCAACTGCTCTAGAGAGGGTAGTATAGGCTAGTAGTGGAAGAATAGATTGTGAAAAGGGAGGTATACCTATGACATTTATAGATCCTCCTGTCTTATCCTGATAAGCGCCTACCATATCGAGGTTAAGTACTCCGAGGATCTCACTTAACTTGGTCCTATGGGCTTCTATGTAGGCTATAGTACCATAGAACTCTGGAACCCATAGGAATTTTAGCCCTTTCTCCATGCTTAAACCTCCTTTTTCTACTATTGTTTTAAAGACCCTAGCAAGCTCTAGGAGAAGTCCACTCCCTGATGCATTATCATGAGCTCCTGGCTTAGGATGACAGAGATGAGCTATAAGTAACATGTACTCATCACTATGTCCAGGTAAGTGTGCTTCTACTACTTTTAATGAGCCCCTATGGAATGTTGATCTAACGAATCCCTTAACTATGACCTTTCCTCTTCTCAGTAAAGACTTTAGCCTAGTAGCCTCTTTAAGAGATAATGAGAACATTACACCTACTCTGTCTATTTCATCATAACGTGGCCATAATGCTCTATAACGTCTAATTCCCCCTTCTAACTTCTCATCATAGAATAGTATTCCCATGGCACCTCTCTCTTCTACAGCCATATAGTGTACTAGTCTAGTAGGTCCAGATGCTAGTACGAATTTTCCTTCTACATCTTCTCTGTAGTCATTATCGTGTGTACCTCTACCTACATCTACAACTTCAGCTTCAAATTCATCTATAGCTCTACTGTGTACAACTACTGAGAGGGGGCTTTCACTAACCGTACATACGGTATACTCACGCGGTTTAACAACCTTAAGCAATCCATCATTAAGCGTCCAGCCTATGGGTGCGATCCATCCATCTGTGTATGCGGTTCTACCATCAGCAGGGTACTCATGTACTACAACATCATAATCCCATGATCTCAATAGGCTTTTTACAAAATCTACAGCCCCGTCGTATCCCTTGGATCCCTGAATTCTATGATAACTGGATATGATGGCTACATATTCTTTAGCCCTTTTACCGGATAAATTATCGTAGAATAACTTTAGAGTATCACTAAGTTCCATGCTTTAGTTGATGCTTGAACTACATAAAAAGCTTCTGATGAATAGGAACATATTTTAATCTTGTAGTAGATCAACCTAGAGATGAAAGATATATTGGTAACAGGATCTCCAGGAACTGGTAAGACTACTGTAGCCAAAAAGCTGTCTAAAGTACTAAGTTTTGAGTATTTAAACCCAGCTGATTTGGCACTGAAGAAGAGATATATAGAGAAATATGATGAGAAGTTAAAGACTTTCATAGTAGATCTGCCCCGTCTCAAAAATTATCTAAATAGACTACTCAGTAGTTCTTCAAAATCCTATGTGATAGATACACATTTAGTAGAGACTATACCACAAAAAACGATAAATCTAGTAGTAGTACTAAGACTGAATCCAAGAGAGCTTTTCAATAGACTGATACTACGCAACTATCCACTCCAGAAGATTAAAGAAAATATACAGTCCGAATTCCTAGATTATATTCTCATTAGAAGTATAGAGCTATTTGGAGAGGAAAAGATCCATGAAATAGATACTACTGGAAAAAATATCGAAATAATAGTGGAAGAAATCCTAGAGGTTGTGAAAGATCCCAGTAAGAGGAGATGTGGTATTGTAAATTGGCTTTCTATGGAAGAATTGGTTAAGTGGGCTATTGATCATGAGATCATGTTTTGAGGTAGGATTAATATCTTACATCACTCTCTACTCTCCTCAGAACCTATCGATACTACTGGTTCTACCGTTGAGTACTTCCTAATGAAAATATAATCTATATAGCCGTATCTGAAAGTAGAATCGGTATCCCCAACTATACCTAAGTAGAACGGGTTGAACATTGTATTACTATACTCCAGTACACTATCACTCCAGGAATCCCAAAACCATATACTACTCTCAGTGTACTTTATTATAAATTTCTGCCACGTAGTAGTACGTATTTGAGGACCCCAGGCCACATGGGGATCTAGACCACGTAGCCTATTAGGACCATAATATATGCACTTCTGGTTCCATGGGAAATATGTCCCCTCACCATCATACCTAGCTTCAATACTCTCCGAAGAGATAGCAGGACTTGTCATGGACTTCATGAACTCTATCTGAACATCTGTATCAGATCCAACTTGTCCTAATCTCCACCTGCCTTCAACTACTACTGGTGCGCTAAATGATCTCCTAGTATTTATATAGTACCTACCATTCCAGTCGCCCCACATCTTGATGTGCCCATTTTCAACAAAGTACTGGTTTGTGTTAGTGATCCACTTACTCTCATCTAGCGAGTCTCCAATGAAGTCATCGAAGAATTCGAATGTCTCATCCCCATTGCTTTTACTATTGGCTGTGGGGTTTCCATAGTAAATATATATACTAGTACTGGAACTAGCAGGAATACTTGGAACTTTAACCCATATGATACTCTCTCCTATTGGATTCCACTGTTCTATCCAATACGACAATAGTGTAGTACCATCATCATCCGTAAACCTTATGTCCTCTCCATTGCTTTTCACTTTACTGTAGTCGAAGTTATCTGGTGTTAAAACTATCTTTACCTGAAAATCAGTTAATGTACTTCCACTAAGCTCAGTTATTACTATTCTCCTTCTATACTTCCAACCCTCTAACCAGTTCTGCCCCTCCCCTCCTCCAGAGCTGTAGTAGATATAAGAACTAGCAACTACTCCACTTACAGATCCTACCTTTATAGTATACCTTCCTTCTTTTAATCCAGAAGTAAGCTCTACCTCTAGTTCCACTACCTCTCCCGGATCTATTTCAACTTCTCCCTCACTAGGCGTTAGCTCACACACTACTAGACCTCCTTTTTCTAGAAATACCCTATCCACACTCACTCTATTACTACCTATATTTCGGATATAGATCAGCAACTTATTATTATTATCTAACTTTACTCCCTCTATTTTTAAGAGATCACCTGATCCTTTACCAGATCCCGCTTTCGTGCCCATTCCTCCCATATACTCGCCTATCCATACATAGAGAAGAGTCGCTAAAGCAACAGATATCACTACTAGGAGAATAATCGCTATAGTAGGGGAGATACCTCTATTACCATATAGTATTCGTATTGACATGTTCTATGAATAAATAATAATGTGGGCTTTATTAATGTTACCATGTAATTACTTCAGGATTTACTTGCTCAGTACGAAAGAATTTATAGCTGTAATGCATGATCTAGATGTGTGCCTTGGAGTACCAGCTAAAGTAGTAAAACTACTGGAAGATCATAGGGCTACTGTAGATTTTGGAGGAATAAAAAGAGAAGTAAGCACGGATCTTCTTCCTGAAGTAAGAGTAGGAGAATACGTCATAGTACATGCTGGTTTTGCCATATCAAAGATAAGTGAGAAGGAAGCCCACGAAATCATTACAAGTTGGAGAGAAGTACTAGATATACTAAGAGAAGAATGAATAGTGTCCCAAATAGGATCTCTTAATTTAAATCTAGAGACTCAAACTCTCATAGGCCTGCAGGTGTATCTTTTCTTTAGTATCGGTTATTAAATAAAAGGGACCTGTGATTGACTACTACGGTGAAGAAATGAAAGGCATTCTAATTCCTCTTTTAACATTTAAAACTCCATTTCTAGATGTTGACGGCGGGTCGTGTAGCCAAAAGCTTAATAATACTCAAAACAACCTTTGAGGGGAGATCATATGATAAAGCCTATAGTAGATGCGGAGAAGTGTACTGGATGTGGAACCTGTATTACAGTATGTCCTCAGGGTGTTTTTGAGATTCAGGGAGATAAGGCTGTTGTAGTCAAACCAGAAGAATGTATTGGATGTAGAGCATGTGAAGCAGCCTGTCCTTCAGGAGCTATAACAGTAGAAGAAGAATAGTTTTTCCAAATAACCTTAAATCCGCTGAAATAAGTTTTATGATATTCCCTCTATCTAAAGTAAGAGTTATCTATAACATCCTTAACATGTGTCAAGGTGCGGAGATGTCTAAGTCTTGTCGTAAAGAGATAGTTGTGAGAATAGGTAAAAAGGGGATAACTGAGGGATTAATAGAGGAAATAAAGAGGAATCTTGAAAAGCATAAGATAGTAAAAGTTAAACTACTGAAGAGCTATAGAGAGACTATAGAGAAGAGTAGACAGGAATTAGCTGATATGATAGCTAAACTAGTAAATGCTAAAGTTATAGAGATTAGAGGTTATACTCTCACCCTAGAGAGGGGGTGAAATTGACCAACTGGCATGCATTAACCATAGAAGAGGTTTTAAAGAGATTGAAAGTTGATCCCTCTTTAGGACTTAGTGAAGAAGAGGCTAAGAAGAGACTGGCGAAGTATGGGCCTAATGAAATTCCTAGGGGGGAGAAGTTAGAACCCATAATCATCTTACTAAGACAGTTTAAGAATATCCTTGTATACTTATTAGTATTCGCCGTAGTGATCTCAGTATTAATGGGAGAGCTAACAGATGCTACAGCTATATCTATAATCCTCACACTTAATGTCATACTGGGATTTGCGCAAGAATACAGAGCGGAGAAGGCTATGGAAATGCTAAGGAAACTTGCTGCCCCTAAGGCCAGGGTTATCAGAGAAGGAGTAGAGGTAGAAGTAAAGGCCTCAGAAGTAGTACCGGGAGATATAATAGTTCTAAGAGCTGGTGATAGAGTACCTGCTGATGCTAGACTTATAGAAAGTGTCAATCTGAAAGTGGATGAGGCAATACTGACAGGAGAATCTGTTCCAGTTGAGAAGACAATAAACCCTCTACCCCCTAAAACACCAGTTCATGAAATGAAGAATATGGTCTTCATGGCTACGACAGTGACCTACGGTAGAGGATTGGGCGTTATAGTAGCTACGGGATTGAAAACCCAGTTCGGAAGAATAGCTGAACTAGTTAGAACTGAAGAGAGAGAGCCTACACCACTTCAGAGAAGAATCGAACACTTAGGTAGAGTATTGGCTGTGGTTATGAGTGTACTAGTAATACTCGTATTTGCTCAGATATACATCAGTGGGCTTGATATAGTACATGCACTAATGACATCGATAAGTTTAGCAGTAGCAGCAGTTCCAGAAGGACTACCAGCAGTACTCACAATAGCCTTAGCTTTGGGAGTTCAAAGAATGGCATATAGGAATGCTATAGTTAGAAGGCTAGCATCAGTAGAAACTCTAGGTAGTGCAACAGTTATCTGTACGGATAAGACAGGTACATTGACTAAAAACGAGATGACCGTAGTTAAGATCTTCACCAATGGAGAACTTATAGAAGTCACTGGATCGGGTTACGAGCCTAAGGGAGAGTTTCTAAAAAATGGTAAGACTATAAATCCACTTAATGATACTACCATGAGAACACTAATGGAAGTATCTCTTCTGTGTAATGATGCCAAATTAGTAGAGAGGGATGGAGAGTGGAAAGTTATAGGAGATCCTACTGAAGGTGCATTAGTAGTGCTTGCTCTTAAAGCTGGATTATCGGAAATGGAGAGATTGAAGAAAATAAGATTTTCAGAAGTGCCCTTTGATTCCATCAGAAAGAGAATGAGTACAGCTCACATACTGCCCTCAGGAGAAAAGGTACTCTATTTAAAAGGTGCTCCTGATGTCATTATCCCCCTGTGTAAATACATTGAAGAACATGGTAGTATTAGGCCGCTGGAAGAGAATGACAGAAGAAGAATAATGAAAATAATATCGAGTATGGCTAAAGATGCTCTAAGAGTCCTCGCTCTAGCCTATAAAAAACTAGATCAAAGTACAGAGAAAATAAACGAAGGAGATGAGAGAGACTTAATCTTCGTAGGTCTAGTAGGTATGATAGATCCACCAAGGCCAGAGGTTTTTGAGGCGGTTAAGAAAGCTAAGGAAGCTGGGATAAAGGTGATAATGGTGACAGGTGATCATAAGGATACGGCTATCGCTATAGCTAAACTAGTAGGAATCCTAAAGGATGAGGATGAGGGTGCAGTGATAACGGGACGTGAACTAGATGACATGAACGATGAAGAACTCTATGAAAAAGTCGAAAGAATAGTCGTTTATGCTAGAGTATCGCCCGAGCATAAGTTGAGGATAATAAAAGCTCTAAAGAGGAGAGGACACATTGTAGCCATGACAGGAGACGGTGTAAATGATGCTCCATCTGTGAGGAGTGCTGATATAGGAATAGCCATGGGTATAAGAGGTGCTGATGTGACCAGAGAGGTAGCAGATCTAATACTAGCTGACGATAATTTCGCTACGATAGTAGCTGCAGTAGAAGAGGGAAGAACTATTTTCAACAACTTAAGAAAGTTCATTCGATTGCTACTTTCAGCAAACTGGGGTGAGATAGCAATAGTATCATTAGCCTCCTTTCTAAGGCTACCTGTACCACTTACACCAGCTCAGATTCTATGGATTAACCTAATAACCGATGGATTACCAGCTCTAGCTCTAGGAGTGGATCCTCCAGAACCAGATGTAATGAAAAAACCACCAAGAGATCCTAATGAGAAAGTGTACAGTGGAATGGAGATCTTCTTCGTAGTCACTACATTATTAGCTCTAGTATTCTGGACTCTACCCTTCTGGTACGTACTAATTGTACTTGGTAGAGCCCTAGAAGAAGCTAGAAGCACAATCTTTACTACAATTATCCTCTTCGAGCTCCTACTAGCTTTACAATGTAGATCTGAAGAAAAATATGTCTTTAGATCCATTAAGATGTTAACCGCTAATAAAAAGCTTCTCTTATCTGTTGTATTCTCACTAATACTTCATTTAATGGTAATGAGTATACCATGTCTTCAAGTACTACTTAATGTGGTACCTCTTAGCTTAGAGTTGTGGTTTATTGCAGTTTTACCATCTCTATCAGTACTATTAATACATCCGGGTATGCTCGATACTAGAAGAGTTCTAAGTACTTTTAGGAGAACTTCATGAGCATTTTCTTAATCTTAGTCAGGTATCTACACACCTTAATACACTCTTTAGGTATCTCGACTAATATTCCATTCTCTATCACTAAGTGTACTCGTTTAAACCCACCTACAATTTTATCGACTTCCTCTACGAGCATGTGTAATTGGACACAGTGAGGAGAACCATCTACAGTTAACACGACAACTTCATCTAATTTCACCCTTGCTAGTATTGACGCTAACTTTAGCGCTACCATGTTCATGTGCTCATCTTCAAGACATACTGCTAATGGGGTTCTATCTTTAGCTACACTATTAAATAGTTCAGGGTATTCATCTCTAACACATGTCCCATAGAGTAGTAACTTTCTAGTCCTTCTGATACTTCTAGATGCCACGTTTACCGTCATTAACCTCCTATATACAGGGTATTCCATTCATATCTCCTAAATGTACTTACTGAAATACTATTTTATTATTCGGTAATACAGCCGATACTATAGATCAGTTTACTAAGCTCATATAACACTCCACCATCGTTATCAAAAGACTTAGGAGAGATTGAGAACCTATATTTATAGTATTTTCTTAAGGTTAATTGAGATGTCCACCCCATTAGTATCCATAATAGTACCGACAAAGAACAATGAAAGAACTATAGATCTTCTAATGAAATCACTGCAAAGACAATGTGTGAAAATGGAGGTGATAGTAGTCGATTTTTCAACCGATAGAACCCCAGAAATAGTCATGAAATATGATTTCGTAAAATTAATAAGAGTAAGACGTCCGGGAGCAAACCTCGCTAGGAATATAGGAGTAAGTGCAGCCAGGGGCGACATAATAGTATTCACAGATGGCGATTGTGAAGTCCCCTCAGATTGGTTAAGGAATATCCTACTTGAGTACAAGAGGTTCCCAGATGCAGTTTGTATAGGAGGTAGTGTTCTTGTAGGTGGTAATTTAAAAGAGAATGTAATAGCATGCTACTATAGCGAATCTATATGGCCTATGATGCCTATATATAAACGGAATGTAAGGCTGACTAAAAATAATTTTCATAAAATTCGCGTTCCAAACACTAATAACATATCATTTAGACGAGAAATTTTCAATAGATACTCATTTGACGAAGAATTTATAGGAGGTTACGAAGAGGTCGATCTCCTCTGGAAGATCTGTAGTAATGATCTCTACATACTTGTGAGTCCTAGGATTGTAGTCTATCATCACCATGGTAAAGATCTGAAGAGCTTACTCAGGAGGGCCTACAATTACGGAAGAGGACACTTACTGTTCTTCATCAAACACCCAAGATGCCCATTAGCTCTAATACCCATTCTAGTAGTACTAGTACTATTACCAGTACTCTTATTAATACTGGGATTAAGCATACAATACTTTGGTATAGTATTAGGCATGGCAATAACGTATTGTAGTCTTCTTATATTGTACGCTAAGAGGAGGTACTGCAGGAAGAAGGTTCTACTGTATCCACTATTAGACATACTATTCTATACAACCTTTGCTATAGGAATCTGGATCGAGCTCTTGAAGAGAGGCTTTCACAGGATTCGATCTCTTTTATCATTCGAATGAAATCCTCAAATTTCCTCAGAGTAAGTAATAATGAATATCCTACTATGTCATCTCTATTTAGAGTAATACCACGATCTCTAAGCCTTACTGTCAGTTTATTCAATAAGTCGAGGTAACTTTGTTTAATCTCTAAGAGTTCCGTATCCGAGGATCGCTTTGCGAGATCGATTAAATGCAGTACTAGCGGTCTAAGGGCACTTGATTTAAAACCAACAGCATCTATAACCTCTATTTGTCTATCCTCTAGGTATTGCTTAACAGATCTAGGAACTCTGGTTCTAGACACTAGAAACATCCTCTTTGGCTTGAATAAGGCTCTGTATAGTGTCACTACTTGAATGTCCCTAAGCCTCAGGGTTCTCTTGGCTCTAGCGTGCTCGTCTTTTCCTTTTCTCTTGACTCCTAAAACATCCGCTAATCCATCCCACAGCCCTTCTATCCATATACTCCTCCACTCCTCGGCCGTTAGAGGCTTAGCTAGATGCCCTCTCATGTCCCTGATCCTACGCCACCACTCTTTAAGCTCTTTACACTCTATTATGACATCAGGTTGAAGTATAGGTGGCCTTCTTTCAAGGTCTGCTATATTCAACACTCTACCACCGTAGACTAGTATATCTGGTCTCATAGTAGTGTACAGTGCCCATACTCTCCTAAGATCACTATCACCCTCCCAACCTAATGGACGAGGGGCTTCTAAGAAGAAGCTTATACTCCCTTTCTCTTCAAGGTGTAGTATGCAGCTAGGTGGTATAGTACCTAGCTTTTGTTTTCCCGACCTTTCAAATGTGAGCACTTTATGCTCAGGATAGATCATTCTAGCTCCTAGTTGAGCGAGTTCATATAATATACTCGTATACACCCAGCACTGGTATATAGATCTCATATTAGTTCTCAGTGAGGTCTTTATGGCAGCAGCTGCAGTGTACTTAAACTCCTCTAGAGTTATCTTACCTCTTAGAAGATCATAAGTATAGAAGAAGATCTTTTTCTTCAAATGTAGGAAAGGGTCTTCTATAAAGCTCTTAAGCTCCTTAGAGTACACAGTAGCGTTGAGTCCCAGTTCCCTCTCAGTATTTGATACTATAGTTTTAAGCCTATTTATCCATATTCTTGTTTTGGTAAGCTCTTTCCCTATCTCGGAGTATATAAACGAGTTCCTAAAATTCTCTCTCAGTTTCTCGAATTTATCTCTATCTCTCTCGCTAAATCTGAACTTTCTCTCTGGATCCTTCTTCTCGAGGAATTTAATAAGTGCACTGTATGCTTTTACCCATTTAGGTCGAGCATCAGCTATCATTCCGCCTCATTTCTATTATCAAGAATTTCATTAATAATGATTCCTGAAAAGCCCATTTAGGATCCGAAGTGATGAGATTAGTACGGGACATTAATCAAGCATAGGAAATTAAAGTGATATTCATAGATAGAGTAGTAGCTAAACCAGTAGTTACGGTGTATGTTAGCTAAACAATGACATATGGGGATATCCTAGATTCTTAAGCCTGGTCTATTCATAGGAATTTATCTTTAAACCTATGCTTTCAATGCCCATACTCTTGTAGAATCACTATACTTTTGTGGTGCTACTTATCCATGTGTTATGGGTGGATGTCTGTTCGAAGTTTATTAAAAATGTAAGATTTGATGTGAGAGGACAATATATACCAATATAAAAGTATATACCTTTATATCATAGTGAATTGGCGGGGAAAGTGGTGTCTGCAGTTATTTCTATCCCGAGTATCATTATTGAGAGAATTAAGAAAGAAGCCGAAAAGCAAGAAATTAGTGTAGAGGAGTATGTAATAGAGCTTCTCTCTAGAGATCTAAATCCTGAAGATAAGGCTAAGGAGTATATAAAGGCCTCTCTAGAGCTATTATCACAAGCTAGAGATGAATTAGCTAAGGGTAACATTAGGCAGGCGACTGAAAAGACTTGGGGTGCAGTAGCATTGACAATTAAAGCCTATGCTTATTGGAAGGATGGTAGGAGACTAAAGAGCCATCGAGATCTTTGGGAGTACAAGGATAAGGTTGCAGATGAGCTAGGAGGATGGGTTGGAAGATTGTTTAGAGAGGCTAGCGGCCTTCATGCATGCTTCTATGAGAGTTGGTGTACAGGAAGAGATGTTGAGGAAGTTATCCCAGAGGCTGAGAAGCTTGCGAAGAAAATCGAAGAAACTATCGACTAGATAGCTTATGTATTCATTACCTATGTTCATCTCCTAAGCTCGACTACGGGAGTTATTCATCTTATCGTAACTCTCCTCATCGAACTTGAGTTCATAAAGGCTCATACCCCTCGTCCTTATCATCGAAGTCGAATATCGATGAAGTTATCGGCAGAGGTATTTAAGTGTTCTAAGCTTAAACATCCATATAACATTGGCTCATCTGTCAATAGTCAGATATCCAAACCTATGAACGCCTATTAATGCTCGCAAAAAACGAATTATACAAGGCGCCGGGGGTGGGATTTGAACCCACGTGGGGTTTTAGCCCCACCGGATCTCCCTTTTCACCTTGTAAGGGATCTCGAGTCCGGCCCCTTAGACCTGGCTCGGGCACCCCGGCTCTCTTCTATCTTCAGCTATATATGAAACTTTCCATATATGAAATTTCCTCTCACACTATAGCATATTTATTTCGTATTTTTATCTCTAAATATCTGGGAATTTATAGTTTATCTGAAGTAATTTATAGATTTAGTAATTTCACTATTCAATGGCTCAGACTTTAATAA